>JAPKDI010000313.1 GCA_026421105.1 Alphaproteobacteria bacterium
ATCCCCAAAGGGACGCCGTTGTTCTTGGACCTCAAGTTCCACGATATTCCCAATACGGTCGCGGGTGCTGTACGCGCCGCAAGTGCACTCACTCCTGCGATGCTGAACGTCCACGCCGCCGGCGGGCGCGCCATGATGGAGGCGGCACGAGACGCAGCTGCGGAATCGACGGCACGCCCCTGGGTACTGGCCGTTACCGTCCTCACGAGCCTCGATGCTGGCGACCTCGCCGACATTGGCGGAAACGGGGCGCCCGGGGAGCAAGTCTTGCGGCTTGCGACATTGGCGCAAACGGCGGGGCTCGACGGTGTTGTGTGTTCGGCCCAAGAGATCTCGACGTTGCGCGCAGAATGCGGCCCAGACTTCAAACTTGTGGTGCCCGGCATACGACCACAGGGCAGCGCGCCCGGTGACCAGAAGAGAACGATGACCCCCGTTGAAGCCGTCCAGCGTGGCGCAGACGTTCTTATAATTGGCCGCCCAATCACCGCCGCGCCTGATCCGACAGCGGCTGCCCAGGCAATCGTCGCCGAGCTTGCCGATGTCGCTGTGTGATGAGTATCGTGGTGAAAGTGTGTGGCCTATCAACGCCTGAGAGCGTCGACGTCGCGGTGCAGGCGGGCGCGCAATTTATCGGCTTTAATTTCTTTCCGCCGAGCCCTCGTGCAATACAACCGAGTGCCGCACGCGACCTCGCCCAACGAGTACCGGACTCTGTTTTCAAAGTTGCCGTGGTGGTTGACCCGACGAACGACACACTTGGAACTATTGTTGAGGCACTCGGCGCCGACATGGTGCAACTCCACGGCAATGAACCCCCTGAGCGTGTTGCGGAGGTTCGCGACCGCTTTGGCTGTCGTGTGATCAAGGCGGTAGCGATCTCAGGGCCCGACGACGTGGCCCGTGCCCATCGTTTCGGCGAGGTCGCAGACATGCTGTTGTTCGACGCTAAAGCGCAGCCTGGCGACACGCTCCCGGGAGGCAACGCACGTCAGTTCGACTGGTCACTCTTGTCAGACGTTGCGGTCACGCAACCATGGTTCCTTGCAGGCGGACTCAACGCGGAGAACCTTGCCGAGGCGATTGCGATTTCGGGCGCTAGATCCGCAGACGTCTCGTCGGGTGTCGAGTCCGAGCGCGGTGTGAAGGACCACCAAAAAATTGCCGATTTTATAGCGGCGGCGGAAGGTCTCTAGCTAATGTCGACTGTGAATTCTTACCGTACCGGGCCCGATGAAAACGGTAACTACGGCATCTTCGGTGGACGATTTGTCGCCGAGACGCTTATGCCGCTCGTTCTATCGGTCGAGCAGTCGTGGAATGAAGCGCGTGCCGACGCAGCCTTCCGCGAAGAACTCGACATGTACTTGCGTGATTATGTGGGTCGGCCGAGCCCGCTCTATCGCGCGGCGCGGCTGACCGAACATCTCGGCGGCGCTACCATCTATTTCAAGCGGGACGAGCTCAATCACACCGGTTCGCACAAGATCAACAACTGCATTGGCCAAATACTGCTGGCGCGACGCATGGGCAAAACGCGGATTATCGCGGAGACCGGTGCCGGGCAGCATGGCGTCGCCACCGCCACCGTTGCGGCGCTTTTTGGCATGCCGTGTGTGGTCTACATGGGCGCCACCGACATCGCCCGGCAACAGCCCAATGTGTTTCGTATGAAACTTCTAGGTGCCGAGGTGCGCCCGGTGACGTCGGGATCGAGCACCCTGAAAGATTCGATGAACGAAGCGTTGCGTGATTGGGTCGCGAATGTTGAGGACACCTTCTACATCATCGGGACGGTGGCAGGACCTCACCCCTACCCTGAAATGGTGCGGGAATTTCAGTCGGTCATTGGTCGAGAGGCGCGCGAGCAAATGACCGACCGCGAAGGCCGGTTGCCGGACACGTTGGTCGCCTGCGTCGGTGGCGGGAGCAACGCGATGGGACTGTTTCACGCGTTTCTCGACGACCCCGACGTTGCAATCGTTGGTGTTGAGGCCGCCGGCAAGGGGATCGATACTGAAGAACACGCCGCCTCGTTGACCGCCGGTCGGCCGGGGGTGTTGCACGGCAATAGGACTTATCTCTTACAAACCGACGACGGCCAGATCAAAGAGGCGCATTCAATTTCCGCTGGTCTCGATTATCCCGGAATCGGACCGGAGCACTCTTGGCTCAAGGATCAAGGTCGCGTCCAATATGTTTCGGCGACCGACGACGAGGCGCTAGAGGCCTTCCAACTGTGTAGCAAGCTCGAAGGTATCATCCCTGCGCTTGAGCCAAGCCACGCGATTGCCCACGTGATGCGTATTGCGCCGACGCTTCCCGCAGATCATTTGATCTTGATGAATATGTGCGG
>JAPKDI010000314.1 GCA_026421105.1 Alphaproteobacteria bacterium
AGGCGATACTCAGCTCGGGACGTGAACATGCGATAGGGCTCGGTGACCCCGCGCGACACGAGATCATCGATCATGACGCCGAGATAACCGGTCGCCCGATCGATCACGATGCCATCCTCGCCCCCCGCTTGACGCGCCGCGTTCATCCCTGCGAGGAGCCCCTGCGCAGCCGCTTCCTCGTAGCCCGTGGTGCCGTTGATCTGGCCTGCGAGATAGAGCCCCGCCAACCGCTTGGTTTCCAGCGTGGGGTGAAGCTCACGTGGGTCGACGTAGTCGTACTCGATGGCATAGCCAGGCTGTACAACCGTGACATTCTCGAGACCGGGAATGGTCCGCAAAAACGCGTGCTGGACGGCCTCCGGGAGCGCCGTCGAAATCCCATTGGGATAGATAGTATTGTCGCTAAGTCCCTCTGGCTCAAGGAAAATTTGGTGCCCGGGCTTCTCGTGGAAGCGCACAACCTTGTCCTCAATCGACGGGCAATAACGAGGCCCAAGGCTCTCGATCTGGCCGGAATACATGGGCGATCGCGCGAGGTTCTCGCGGATAATTTGGTGGGTCGCCTCAGTGGTGCCGGTGATGTGACAGGGCAGCTGCCGGGCCGCGGCCTGAGTGGTTAGAAAGGAAAAGAACACAGGATCCGCATCACCCGGCTGAACCTTCGTGCGGGCCCAATCAATCGAGCGCCCATCAAGGCGGGGCGGCGTACCAGTTTTCAGGCGACCGAGATCAAAGCCGATGGCCTCGAAGCGCGCGGCAAGCCCCGTCGCGGGCGCCTCTCCCACCCGGCCCGCAGGGACCTTCTTCTCGCCAATATGAATGAGGCCGCGCAGAAAGGTCCCGGTGGTGACAACCACACCCGGCGCCCGGTACGACCGACCGTCCGCGGTCGTGACCCCAGCAACCTGGCCGTCCTCGACAATCAGGTCCTCTGCGGCACCTTCCTCGATTGTTAGGCCCGGCATTTCCGCGAGCGCGGCCTGCATGGCTGAGCGGTAAAGCGCGCGATCGGCCTGGGCGCGCGGGCCGCGAACGGCGGGCCCCTTGCCCCGATTGAGCAGGCGGAACTGAATTCCCGCCGCATCCGCGACCCGGCCCATCAGGCCGTCGAGCGCGTCGATCTCACGGACCAGGTGGCCTTTGCCCAAGCCGCCAATGGCCGGATTGCATGACATCTCGCCGATGGTGGCGCGTTTATGCGTGAGCAATAGGGTGCGCGCGCCGACACGGGCCGCGGCCGCCGCAGCTTCGCAGCCGGCATGGCCCCCGCCCACGACGATGACATCGAACGATATTTCGGGTGCACTTTGCATCGCGCGTTTGTAGCCCTGGGCTGTGGACAAAGTCTACCGCGCCCCCTACTTGCCGATGCAGAAGTCTTTGAAGATCACGTCGAGCAAATCTTCGACGTCGACCCGACCCGTGATGCGCCCCAACGCGCGCGCCGCCAGTCGCAAGTCCTCTGCGCGCAACTCCGTTTCGCCGGCCGTTCGTGCACGGCCCAACGCCGACCGCGATTCGTCAACGGCGCGCCGGTGACGCAAACGCGTGAGCGGCGGCGCGGCAACAGATGATTCGGTTGCGGCAATGACACGACGTCGCAGCGCATCTACTAACGCATCTATTCCCGTGCCATCGAGCGCCGACACAAAAAGCGCGGCACCCGCGTCGTTTGAACTTGGCGCACGATCAATCTTGTTGACGACAATGATCGTTGCGTCATCAACCAACGCGGCGGTGGCATCATCGCGCACCGGCCATGTCGTAGCATCGAACACTGCAATTTTAAGATCGGCATTTGCCGATCGCGCATGACTACGGCGAATGCCTTCGCGTTCGACATCGTCGCCGGCGTCGTGTAGCCCGGCCGTGTCGGCGAGCGTGACGGGCAACCCGGCCACATCAAGCTGCACCTCCACCACATCGCGTGTGGTGCCGGCGGTGGTGGCCACGATCGCCGCGTCTCGCCTCGCCAACCTATTGATAATACTAGATTTTCCGACGTTCGGTGCGCCCACAATAACGGCGTGAAAACCATCACGCGTGCGTTCGCCGATGCCGCCATCGTTGATGTGGGCGGTCATCTCTGCGGCGAGTGTCGCGAGATCGCCGCACACTGCGTCGGGCACATCATCGGGAAGGTTTTCGTCAGGAAAATCGATGTCGGCTTCGAGATGCGCAAGTGCGCGGACCAGACGCACGCGCCATGATTCGTAAAGCGTGCCCAACGCTCCTTCTAATTGACGCACGGCTTGTTTGCGCTGGCCTTCGGTTTCGGCGTCGATCAGATCAGCGAGTCCTTCGACTTGGGTGAGGTCGAGCTTCTCGTTGTCGAACGCGCGCCGCGTGAATGC
>JAPKDI010000315.1 GCA_026421105.1 Alphaproteobacteria bacterium
AGCGCCTCGTTGTGCGAAATTACCCGGCCGAAGCCAAACGCAATCGCATCCAAAGCCGCGTCATGTCGTGCCTGTGCAAAGTCACCGCAAGCATCGCGCACGACGAACGTTCGATAATCTCGCTGACCAGCATCGCGAGCCGTTGATTCGACGCACATTGATGTAGTGACCCCGCCCATCATCAGGCAGCGCACATCAAGCGCATGGAGCAACGATTCAAGGTTCGAGGAGAAGAACGCTGAGTTGCGCGGCTTGTCGATCACGAAATCTTCCGGCGCCACGACCGCTTCACTGATCAACGCCGCATCGTCGGTCCCCGCCTTGATGCCGCCAGCCTCTTTCAACCCCGGTCGGATTTCGTGGATCATCAATCCACCATCGGCATAGTCCGGGCGCAACGCAATCTTGGTCCAGATCACAGGGATACCTTTCGCCCGCGCCGCATCCGCCAAGGCAACACAACGCAATGCCGCATCCCGGCACGACGTGATATCTCGCCCCTGGGCCGCAACCGACCCCGTATTGGCACAAAACGCTTGCTGCAAATCGATCGCTAAAAACGCCGCTCGCGATGCATCAAATTTCATGTCTGCCTACCTCTACCCCGTGCCCCAATGGTGGTATGCCGTCGCCAACCCCAAATCAAGCCTCTGGCTGCGTGCCTACGCCCCCATCGATGATGATCTCGGCACCCGTTGTTTAGCTGCCCGCGTCAGACGCGAGTAACAACAACGCGCCATCCATCTCTTCTGCCCGCGCCGCACGCCCCATAGGGATTTGGCTCAACATTTCTTTGCCGCGCTCTGTCTTAATATGGTCCTCACTCATTCCCGTGACTAACATTCCTGGTGCAATCGAGTTCACCCAAATTCGTATCGGCGCCAACTCAATCTCCATTTGCCTAGTCAGATGCGCGAGCCCAGCTTTAGATGCCAGAGGGCCATTGTCCGCATCGCGCCGACCGAGGTGGTGTTGATGATGCTTCTCCCGCCCGGCGGCAGCGCACGATCTCGCGCCGCCATGCGTTTAGAGACCGCGCTCGCCATGAATCACGCGCCGTTCAAATTCGTGTCACTGAACGCACGCCAATCTTCGGCCGTGTGTTCAAAGAGCGGCTTACTTACCGTGGTGCCGGCGTTATTGAACAACACATCAATCGGCGCAAAATGCGCTTCAATCTCATCCAGAGCGCCGTCGATCGCGCCCTCATCGGTCATATCCAAACCCACCGGGTAGGCCTGTCCGCCGGCGCCATCGATTTCGCCAACCAAATTGGTCAATCGGTGCCACCGCCTCGCTGCCACCGCCATCTTCGCGCCAGCATGCGCAAACACCTCCGCAGCATGCCACCCAATGCCGCTAAAAGCACCAGTCACCAACACGCATCGCCTCGTCAAATCAAACTGGTCCGTTACATCTCCTCCTTACCGCGCGTGCATCACAAACCACCCCAAACCGCCGTCCAGCCCGCGTATCGAAATCTCGCCACGGCAAAAAACGGATCGAACTCTGCCGCCACGTCCGCTAAAACCGCACCATGACATTCCTCATCCTCAAGGCACTCGTGTCGGGAGTTCTGATCGCCGCGGTGTCAGAAGTCGCGCGCAAGTACCCTGGCCTCGGCGGATTAATTGCGTCACTACCGCTTATTTCCGTGCTCGGCATGATGTGGCTGTGGCGGGCAACGGAAGATCCAAACCGCATGGCAACCCACGCACTGGCCACGTTTTGGTTCGTGTTGCCGTCACTGCCGATGTTCCTGGTGATACCGCTGATGCTCAAACGCGGCGTGCCGTTCTGGCCCACGCTCGCCGCAGGCTGCCTCCTCACCATAACGCTTTACGCAATGATGGTGTGGCTCGGACCCAAGTTCGGCCTCAGGCTGTAAGCGGCTAAGGCTCGCGCACGCCCAAGATCAGCACCGGTTTGAACGCTATAACTGACCCAACACTCGAAAGAATTTCCCGACGCGACGCCAAGCCACCGCTCGTAGCAGCAATCTCGGTATCTGTAATGCCGAAGGTGGCAACGCTTTCTTCTTCAAAAATAAAATGATCGCTCACACTCTTATCCAGACGCGACAAATAATCTGGATGAACAGGAACGTGGCTCTCGCCCACCTTTTCTTAAGTCCTGATGACTCGGAAGAATTCATTCGTCATATAAATCTTCTGAACAAGTGAGATTCACGGTCCAAGCTAGATGATGGCGTCGCATGAACCGGCAAAATCAAGATGGAAGATCAAATCGGCTTGAGAAGCTTCGATCGGCCTATATCTTTTCCAAATCACTGCGCCGGGCGACGCGCTCGTGCGCCTCTAGGGCACTCTTAATCCGGTATTGCTG
>JAPKDI010000316.1 GCA_026421105.1 Alphaproteobacteria bacterium
GCAGGCCCCATTCGCGACGGCACCGGCTCGCTTTATTAATCGCGAGCTTTCGTGGTTGGCGTTCAATGAGCGTGTCCTCAGGGAAGCTGAGAACGCGACCAACCCGCTGCTTGAGCGCGTTCGTTTTCTGTCGATTTCTGCGGATAACCTGGACGAATTTTTCATGGTTCGGGTTGCCGGTTTGTTGGGCCAAGTTGCGGCGGGCATCGAAGAACTCAGTCAGGATGGCCGAGCACCGGAGCGCCAGTTGGCTGATGTGTGGGAGGCTGCTGAAAGTCTTCTCAAGGAACAGCAACGAGTTCTTGGCGACCTGCTCGACCTACTTTCCAACCGCGACATTGCCCTTGTCGGTCCAAGTGATCTTAGCGACGACGAGATATCATGGCTCGAAAACCGATTTCTTGAACGCTATTTTCCACTTCTCACGCCGCTCGCAATTGACCCGGCGCACCCGTTTCCCTTTCTTCCGAACCTCGGTCTTGGCCTCATGCTGCAGCTCCGGCGTGAATCCGACGGCGGCCTTCTCAATGCGTTGGTGCCGTTGCCACGCCACCTGGAACGCTTTGTTCCGCTGCCTGAGGGAAATGGTGGAACACGCTTTATTGCGCTCGAGAGCATTGTCGAACTTTTTCTGGGCAAGCTGTTCCCCGGCTATTCCCTTGAAGCGCGCGGTTGCTTCGCTATCTTGCGGGACAGCGATCTTGAGGTTGAAGAAGAGGCCGAAGATCTCGTCCGGGTATACGAAAGTGCGATTAAGCGGCGACGCCGTGGCAGCGTGATCCGCCTGAAAGTCGACAGCCGACTACCGGACGAAATTGTTCAGTTCTTATCGCGAGAACTCGCTCTGCAGGAACGCTCCGTTATTGTTGTGGATGGCTTTGTTGGACTCTCGGATGTAGATCAACTGATTCTACCCGAGCTGCGGGACCTCCTCTTCCCTCCGTTTCATGCGAGATTTCCAGAACGAATCCGAGAAGTTGGCGGTGACTGTTTTGCCGCAATCAGACAAAAAGATCTCGTTGTCCACCACCCCTACGAGAGTTTCGATGTCGTCGTACAATTCGTCCGGCAGGCCGCCCAGGACCCTAATGTCGTAGCAATCAAGCAAACTCTTTATCGGACGAGCGACGATTCGCCAATTGTCCAGGCGCTTATTGGCGCAGCTGAGTCAGGCAAGACCGTCACGGCCCTTGTCGAACTCAAAGCGAGATTTGACGAAGAGGCCAATATCAAATGGGCGCGCGATATGGAGCGTGCCGGCGTTCAGGTGGTCTACGGCTTCGTTGAACTGAAGACCCACGCCAAGGTATCGCTTGTCGTGCGCAAAGAAGGAACGGACCTGCGCACGTACGTTCATTTTGGCACCGGCAATTATCATCCGCAGACGGCGCGCATCTACACGGACTTGTCGTTCTTTACGACCGACCCTGCCTTGTGCCGCGACGCAGCGCTCCTGTTCAACTATCTCACGGGCTATGCCGCGCCGGTCTCGCTTGAGAAGCTCAAAACCTCCCCAGAGAACCTGCGGCCCACGATCCTTGGAATTATCGAAGATGAAATCGGGCATGCGGAGGCGGGCCGTCCAGCCGAGATATGGGCCAAACTCAACGCGTTGGTCGACGGCGAAACAATCGATGCTCTGTACCGCGCGTCGCAAGCAGGCGTCGCGATTACGCTCATCGTGCGTGGAATTTGTTGTTTGCGGCCCGGTATTCCAGGGCTCTCGGAGAACATTCAGGTTCGGAGCATCGTCGGACGATTTTTGGAGCATTCGCGCATCCTGTGCGCAGGTGGTGGCCACGGATTGCCATCTGACGGTGCCCGAGTATTTATCAGTTCGGCCGACTGGATGCCGCGTAATTTCGACCGGCGTGTTGAGACATTGGTGCCAATTGAGAACCCAACGGTTCATGAGCAGATCATGGGGCAAATCATGATAGCCAACATCAAGGACAATCAGCAAGCGTGGGCGCTGGACCGCGATGGTCTCTATCGCCGCGTTGAGAACGCGGAGGATGAGGCGTTCGCTGCTCATACCTATTTCATGACCAACCCGTCACTTTCTGGCCGGGGAAAGGCGCTGCGGGCGGACAGCCTGCCACGTCTGGTTCTCGACGAAGGTGACGGATGAGCCGCGCGCCTCGCGATTCGGACGTGGTCGGAACGGCCGATCGCAAGCCGTTCGCTGTCATTGATATTGGCTCGAACTCGGTGCGTATGGTGGTTTACGAGTCGCTCAAGCGTGCTGCGCTGCCGGTGTTCAACGAAAAAGTCTTGTGCGGCCTGGGTCGCGGCGTCGCGGAACGGGGCCGGCTCGATCCCGCAGCGTCGGATCTCGCTCT
>JAPKDI010000317.1 GCA_026421105.1 Alphaproteobacteria bacterium
CTGCCTGACGTTGAGGCCGTTGATGCCACCAACATTTTTCGCGAAATACGCATGGTCAAATCGGAAGAAGAGATCGGCATCCTCGAACAGGCAGCCCGCGTAAACGAAGCTGCGGCGATGGCCGCAGGGGCGGCCGCCATTGAAGGGGCGACCTGGCCCGAAATAGAGACGGTCTACCACGTCGAAATGTCGCGTCGCGGCGCCCGCAATGGACACATCATCTCCAGCCTTGGTGGTCTACCGCACGGCAAGGTGGTGCCGGGCGAGCCGCTTTTGATCGACGCGCTTGGCGAGTACCGCAACTACTTTGGCGACTTCGGCCGTACCGTTATTGTTGGTGAGCCCGATGCGTTGCTTCTTCGCCGCACGGCTGCGATGTGGGCGGGCTTCGAGCGGGCCTGCGAGATTATCCGTCCCGGCCTTAAGCGCAGCACACTGATTGCGGAGGTGATCGCCGCGGTTCAAAAAGCGGGCTTCGAGGATTTCTTCTATGTCTCGCCGCACAGTCTGGGTCTTGAACACACCGACCATCCTATTCCGATGGGTCCTACGGTCCACGGCGACTGGAATGACTATGCACTTGAGGCGGGGATGGTCATCAACGTCGACATGCCATTCTTCGAGTGGGGTTGGGGGACGATGCATCTCGAGGACACCGTGGTGGTGACCAATGACGGGTTTCGACCGCTCACGTCGATGAGCGATGCGCTGATCATTAATCCGCTCTAATGCGCAGACTTTTGAGCTAACCTTCTGGGAGCGGTTCACGCTGATCTAGGGAGAAACACCATGTTGCTGAACAGATCGCGCGCCTACGAGGTGATGGACAAACACGGCCTCGACGGTCTCTTGGCCACCAGCCAAATCAACATCTACTACCTCACTGATTTTTGGGGCGCGCTGATGAACATGCGTCGTAGTTTTTTCAACTACGCGATCTTACCGCGTGACGAGAAAGCGCCGGCCGCTCTCGTCATGACTGCCGTTGAGTTGTCGCGTCTAATCGAGATGCCGACGTGGGTGCCCAATGTCGTGACTTATTCGCATCCCGCGTTGATGGCGTCGCGCGACTACGACACCGGCACCGAGGAACCTGATGCTGGGGCTGCGTTCTCTTGGCCAGTGCGAAACGAAGACAAACTCCCGGAGAAAGAGCAGAAGTGGCGGGCGATGGGCGCCGATCACGCCGAGAAAACAATGGCGACGCCCTCCTACGCGTTGAGGCGCGCGTTGCGCGACGCAGGGCTGGAAAAGGGGACGATCGGCACTGATGATCCCCGACCGGTTGCGTGGATGAACGCACTCGGCCTTGAGGACCTGAAGGGGGTTGAGGCGACGAACATCTTTCGCGAAATCCGCATGGTGAAGTCTGAGGCCGAAATAAAGATTATCCGCGAGGCCGCACGCATCAATGAAGACGGGGTCAATGCGGGTATCAAGGCGATGCACCGGGGTGTGACGTGGGCTGAGATCGAGCTCGCCTACGGCATGGAGATGGCGCGCCAGGGCGGCCGCGCGGTTTACATCACGGCAGGTCCGGGCGGGATGTCACACGAAGAGGCACCTGTTGGCGAGCCCATCATGTTCGACGCGTTGGGTGAATATGGCCGCTATCACGGGGATATCGGTCGCACCGCGATTATCGGCGAGCCGACACCGGAAATCGTCAAACGCAACAAAGCAATGTCGGTCGGTTGGCAGACTGCATTCGACACCATCAAACCGGGCGTGACTGGGCGCGAAATGACCGAGAAGGTCATCGGCGTGATCGAGCGCGAGGGATTTCCCGGGTTTTTCATCGCGACGCCGCATTCAGTTGGCCTTGAACATACCGATCACCCCATTCCGATTGGCCTGGAACTCCCAGGCTCACAGGGTGATCTCGTGTTTGAGGAGAATATGGTGATCAACGTCGATCTGCCCTACCACGAGCTCGGTTTTGGCGGCATGCACCTGGAAGATATGATCCGTGTGACCAAGGACGGCTGTGAACCCCTCACCACCATGGAAACTGACCTCATCGTGATCCCGGAATAGAGGCTTTTTGAAAGCTTGAGCCCGAAGGTGCAGGCTCCGAGGAGCCTGTCAGTGGGCTCGCCCCAAGCGTTCTTAGGCCTATGACTGGCCTTGGGCAGCGCTGTAAATCGGTGTATTTAGGGTTGCGCTCCCACTGCGCCCCAAATCAGGTTTTGTTCCAAATCGGCCAAGATTTTACAAGGTTGAAAAGCCTATTGAGATCAGATAGATAGACGCCCTGTGACCCCATCGTCTAGAGGTTAGGACACGACCCTTTCAAGGTTGAGACACGGGTTCAATTCCCGTTGGGGTCACCAAC
>JAPKDI010000318.1 GCA_026421105.1 Alphaproteobacteria bacterium
GTTTCATCGCCTCAAGGCAACTGCGAACGTAGAGCTTGGTCGGCGTTAGGAGGGCTTCGCCTAATGATTGCTCAGGAGAAAATGGAGCGGCATCCTGAAACGAGAGGCCTGCCATCTCTGCGATCTTCCGGACCATCGAAAACCCGTTGGAGTGAACCCCCGAGGCAGCCAGGCCGAGAACGACGTCGCCCGCATCGATGCGTTTGCCGGTAATCAAGCTGCCGCGCTCTACGAGGCCTACCGCAAATCCGGCAAGGTCATAGTCGCCAGGTGCATAGAGGCCGGGCAGCTCGGCTGTCTCGCCGCCTGCAAGCGCACATCCCGCTTCTGCGCAGCCTGCGGCAATCCCAGAAACGACCGACGCGGCGGCATCGACGCTGAGGTGCCCGCTCGCGAAGTAGTCCAGAAAGAAGACCGGCTCGGCGCCCTGGACCACGAGGTCATTGACGCACATCGCCACCAGGTCGATGCCGACCGTGTCATGTTTACCGATAGCGTTTGCAATCAGGAGCTTCGTGCCCACCCCGTCCGTTGCAGAAATCATCAAAGGGTCGGCGTAGCCGGCCGCTTTGGGATCGAAGATCGCCCCAAACCCGCCGAGCCCGGCTGCCGTCCCGGGTCGGGCGGTTGCGGTGGCGAGCGGTTTGATACGCTCCACCAAGGCGTCACCCGCGTCGATATCGACGCCGGAATCTTGATAGGTCAATCCGTTGCGGCGGGGCATTATGCAGACTCAAAATGGAGGACGCCTTGTTGAAGCCACGTTGTGGCATCAGTATTTTCGGCGAAAGGTTCGGTAACATAACGTATCACCATCGCAATTCAATGATCGTCCGCCATCGCTCGCGTCGCGTCGCGGCGCAATATGCATCGACCTTGGTCGTGTTTCTGGCGTTTTTGACGATGGCGGACGTCGCCGTGGCGCAGGACCGCAATCCAGTTTTCACGATTACTGATGTTGTTGTCGACGAAACGGCAGCCTCAGCCTCGGATGCCCGCGACATTGCTCTGGCCGCCGGTCAGCGCCGGGCGGTGCAACGGGTGTTCCGCCGCCTTATCGTCAGAGCTGACAATCGTCTCCTGGCGCAACCGACCGACGATAATATCGCGAATTTTGTCCAAAACATTGAACTGTCCGACGAGAAGACATCCGCGACGCGGTATCTCGCGACCATGACCGTCGAGTTCAAGCCCGATTTAGTGAGGAACTATATACGCGCTGCTGGGCTGCAGTTTTCGGAAACGGTGAGTCGCCCGCGGCTTGTTTTGCCGGTATTCGAGGCTGCGGGCGCTATCAACCTTTGGGACTCGCCAAACGCGTGGCGCGATGCTTGGGAGGCGCGAGGTATTAGTACCGACACTGTTGTGCCACTAATCCTGCCTGAGGGTGATTTACGAGACATCGGATCTATTGGACCGATTCAAGCGCTTGCTGCGGAAACACGCCCCATCCAATCCATTGCCGCGCGTTATCGGGTGAGAGACATTCTCGTCGCTCACGCGACACTCGTTCAGGACTTGGCAGTCAACCGGCCGCTGGTTCATGTCTCCTTGCGGCACATCGGGCCGTCGAGTGGCGCCGTCACCATTGAGACTTTCACCGGCGAATCGCGCGAGCGCGTCGGCGCGCTTTTGGCCGAGGCCGTGCAGCGGACCGTCGAACGACTCGAAGATGATTGGAAACGGGACAATTATTTGCGTTTTGACGAACCTGTTAGCCTTTCTGCCAGTTTCGCACTCGGCACATTGTCGGACTGGCTTGAGATGCGTCGTCGCTTAGGAGGCGCAGCCGTCATCCAAAGGGTGGAACTTGCCAGCATTACGCGGTCGGACGCCCAAATTGTGATCCATTACCTTGGCCGACCCGAACAGCTGGGATCGGCCTTAGCGCAACGGGATATTGAGTTGGTTCAAGAAGATGGTTTCTGGATGCTGCGTTTGCTGCGTCGTGCCGAGGCATCGCGCGGGCAGTAAGCGGCAGCTTCGATGAAGCATCTTCCGAATATCATCTCGTTGGCTCGAATTCTGATGGTGCCCGTGGTCGTTTGGCTGGTTGTGATTGGTGAACTGGGCGGCGCGTTCTGGGTCTTTATTGCCGCAGTTATTTCGGATGCGGTCGATGGCTTCATTGCGAAACGATTTGACGCGGTCACAGAAGTTGGCATCTACCTTGATCCGGTCGCTGATAAGGCGCTCTTGGTCAGCATATTTGTAGCGCTTGGCGCCGCAGGGTTGGTATCGCTATGGCTCGTCATTCTCGTGGTCTCGCGTGAAGTGCTGATTGTTGGAGGTATTCTGTTCTCGTTTGCACTTTC
>JAPKDI010000319.1 GCA_026421105.1 Alphaproteobacteria bacterium
ACTAATAGGTCGCCACTACGCCACATCTCCCAGGCGACGGCGAAATATCGTGTTTCGTCGAGTGGCAAGATCGGTCTCAAAGTCAGCGCAGCAACAACTACGAGCGCCCATATGCCAGCCCAAGCGAAGTAGTGCGGGAAGATTTTAGTCATGCCGGTCGCCCGGCGTGGATTTGGCTCACTTAGGACTCGGTTGCAGCGGCATCGCGACGCTCACGAAAAATAAGATAGAGATTGCGCGAATAGATGAGGAGGCCGGCGGCCTGTCCGACGATGAACACCGGGTCTTCGCGGTAAATCGCGTAGGTCAGAAGAGTCGCGCCACCGGCGAGGCTGAAATACCAAAACGCAACCGGGACGACACTGCGCCGCCGCCACTCACTGACGATCCACTGGGCGATAAACCGCCCGCTAAACAATGCCTGACCAGCAAATCCGACGATCGTCCACATGACTGTCGTGCTCATCGCGCCCCAAGCTCCTTGTCCGCCGGTTGCTCTTCGGCCTCTACTACCACGTGGCGCCGCTGCAGCCACATCACACCGAAAAGATCGACGATTCCGACCCCAAGCCGGCCCCACATCCCATAGTGCGAGCGGCCTCCCGCGCGCGGCCGATGACTGACGTCCTCCGAAACCACATGACCGCCCGCCCAAATGAACAATGCCGGTAAGAACCGGTGAAAGTGATCAAAGTGCGGCAGTGTAAGAAACGCAGCGCGCGGAAACAGCTTGAGGCCGCACCCGGTATCGGGCGTTTGATCACCCAAGAGGTGCGAGCGGACAGCGTTCGCAATACGCGACTGCACTCTCTTGCGGAGAGTGTCCCGTCTTATTACACGACGACCCGCGACGAGAAGTGGCCGACTGGAGCCTTCCCTGTCCCTACGGGCCACAAGTTTGAGAATATCCGCTGGATCATTTTGACCATCGCCATCGATGGTAGCGATCCAGGTCGCGCGCGAGGCGCGTGCGCCTGTGAGCACGCCAGCGCTTTGTCCAGATTGGCGTACATGCCGCAGCACGCGCAGTTCGGGCACGTTGGCCCTAATTCTCGTTAGAGCCTCAACGGTTCCATCGTCGCTCGCATCATCGGCGACGATGATTTCGAAATTGATCTTGCCGCGCAGCGCGCGAACGACCTCGTTTATCAACGCAGCAATATTTGCAACTTCGTCATGAACGGGAATGACCACCGCAAGCGCCACAACGCCCACTTTGTATGGAACCGCACAGCCATCCTGCCCCGATACGGGCTCGGGAGGTACCACGACTAACTTAGCCGGAGGTCGTCTTGTCGGGGAGAAACTGAGTCTTCGGCGCAACCATTCCCTCGGGCGAAGACAGTTCCGCAAGCCGCTCCAACCGTTCCTTGTCTCGGATGTAGAGAGCTTTGCTTTTACGCTCAACAACACCGGCATGCGCAAGTTGACCTAGTACGCGTGCTACAGTTTCGCGTGTCGTGCTCGCTCGACTGGCAATTTCGCTATGGCTCAACATGGGTCGAATGACCCATAGGTCCGGTACGGCGACGTCGCTGTCGGTAAGACGAAGAAGCTCAACGTAGACCCTTTGCACCGCCCTTAGTGTACTGAGGTCCATGATGCGGTCGTCCGCCACCCTAACGATACTGGCGAGGCGCTGCAGCACATCCATTGCGACGGTTGGGTGCTTGACCAAGAGGCTGCTAAAAATAGCAGGGCTAATAGTCGCTACCGTGCAATCTGTTGCCGCGACGACATTGGCTGAGCGTCGTTGGCCATCGACGGCTGAAAGCTCGCCGAAGTAGCTGCCTGCCTCGATCGTTGCCAGCGCAATTTCGCGGCCGGAGGTCGAGTAGTTCACGATCCGCACCGAACCACTAACCACAAAATATACATCGCGATCATCGGTTTCGCGCTCAAGAATCTGTGTGCCCGCAGGATACTGCGTCCACTTACAGCGTGATTCGAGGGATGAGACCTCCTCCGGCGGCAGATTCATAAACAGCTGAATGCCACGGAGAGTGTTGTCAGGGGTTTTCTTCATCGCAGTGTATCAATTGATGATCGAGGCCCTAAATTTGGTGCGCTCAGGGTTCAATCCCCTTTCTTACCACGCTACGGCCTCGGTCGCATGGCCTAATCGGTGTTGCGGAAGCTGACCTAAAATAGCATCCGGTGACGGTGGAAGACGCCCGCTTGCCGCCAAAGTTGGTTGAGAAGAGTATTCCGGTTTCCACTTGGCCGTGTATCGCCTGCCAACTTTCGTGAGAGTGCCGGACGACCGACGATCACGACCGGTGAGGAATGCGACACCCGCCACTCTTG
>JAPKDI010000320.1 GCA_026421105.1 Alphaproteobacteria bacterium
TGGTACGTGCGTGCTGCAGCAAGGTCTCAAGTTTGAGGCCCTAGGGATTGTGGGTCCTAATTGTGATCTTTGTCATGGTGCGAAATCCACTCCAGAGCTGAATAAATTATATCGTAGCGACCCCGGTTGCTGGCATATGGGTGCCGTCCGAGGGCCGCAGCACTGCGCTATCGGACAACCAGAAAGAGACCAGGAACGGCTGACACCGCGCCAGCTGGGGGCTCGTGGCGGGTGGCGCCGGGGGTGCCGCCCCCACACAACTAACCAAGACCAAGTGCACCAGGGTTCATCCGGTTGTAAGGGTCCAAAGCGTGTTTTAGCCGCATGAGGAACCGGTCGGAATCTTCACCAAGCCCTTCGCGATAGGCATAGAACCTTCCGATTTGCAGATGCACCGCGGCTTCGCGCCGAAACAAATCGCGCAACCCGCGTCTGATTTGCGCCGCAGCGTCGGCGGCGGCGGGATCTGGTTCACCGCGCCAGACGTCTGCCTCGCCACCGAGCCCATTGAGATGAATCGCGCGCGGCTGATCGCGCCAGCGGATAATCGGTTCGATTAGAAGCGCATTGCGCACCACGGCAACGGAGATCGTGATGTCGATGCCGTACCGTTCGATGAGGGCCACTTCTGCATTGAGCGTCGCCGTCACGCCGGAAAACATGTGCAATCCGCGTGAAAAAGGCACCAACGCGTTGGTCCAAGTCTGCAAGTGGCCGTTCTCGCCCAAGAGGCTCCTCAGGAAGTCAAAGGGCTGCGTGCGGAGTACCGTAGGCAGCGTCGGCTCGACCTCATGGCCCTGATGGGTGGCAATGACGCGCAGACGTTCCAAACGGCCTGTGACGTCGGCCTCGGCGTCCCCTTCGACCACAACATGCATGATCGGCCTAGCCTTCTTCTCATCGTGATACGGCAGGACGTAGTTGCCGGCGCCCAGAATATCGGCAGCTTGTCGGGTTCGGCCGATTTCAGCTTGGGCCGCGATCATCGCCTCGAACGTCCGGAACGAAAACGATGCAAACCCGTATGTGGCCGGACGCGGCATCAACTGAAGGGTGGCCGATAGTTTGACACCGAACGCGCCACAATCGCCCAGAAACAACCCTGACGCGTCAGGCCCGTGGTAGCGAAAAAACGGCTGCCCCGCCCGTATGGCGCCGGAACCGGTATTGATCCGCGATCCATCGGCGAGGGCGACTTCCAGACTTAGGACGTGATCGGCTACCGAGCCATGGGTTGCCGATCCGAAGAGGATGGTGTTTTGAGAAAGGCCGCCGCCGACCGTTGAGACCCGGCCCGATGCGGGACCGAATTGCGGGACACGGAGACCGTGTTTCGCGACCTCGTCATCGAGCACCTGCCATGTCACCCCGGCCTCAACCGTCACGTATTGATCGTCCTCGTTGATCTCGATAATCCGCGTCAGGCGTGTGGTATCCAGAATAATGCTGTGCGGGTCCTGGGTGACGTAGCCGCCGGTATAGGAAAGACCGCCGCCGCGCGGCACGATCGAAACGCTCTCGTCGGACGCGATCTGAATGACTCGGACTGCTTCATCGCGTGTCGCGGGCGACACCACCGCCATGGGCGGGAATGGGGCCTCGAAGAACAGATCACCTGAAAAGTATCGGCAACTCTCAGCGTCGCAGCGCACGTTGTTAGCGCCGACGACCTCTTTCATCGCGTTAACCGCGGCGTGTTCGAATGCTTCGGCCACGGCCCCTGCTCTCCTACACTTCCTTTCACATCATAGCTGAGTTTTACTCGCCAGCATGAGTAGCAAAGAAATGGATGAGACATGAAAGTCGTTCGTTACGACCGGTACGGCGCGCCGAAAGACGTGCTCACGATAGCCGATGAAGCCACGCCGGTGCCGGAGCCGAACGACGTGTCCATTCGGGTCGAGGCGGCGCCGGTACACATTGCCGATCTAAAATGTATTGCGGGAGAGCCAAACTTTCAGTTTTTTCGCCTACCCGCGATCCCGGGTTTTGAGGGAATCGGCCGCATTCAACGCGTTGGCGCGGCGGTCACGAGGTTTTCTGAGGGCGACCGCGTGTTCTTGCCAATCGCTTGCGGTGCCTGGCGCGAGGAGGTTGTCACGAACGCAACGGATCTTATGGCCGCACCGGATGGCGACGCTGTGCAACTGTCATTCCTGCCAATCAATCCGCCAACCTCGTATCTCATGCTGAACGACTATGCTGATTTGCAGCCAGGCGATTGGCTCATTCAGAACGCGGCGAACTCAAACTGTGGCGTCTACCTCGTCAAGCTTGCAAAGATGCGCGGGATCAAGACGGTCAAT
>JAPKDI010000321.1 GCA_026421105.1 Alphaproteobacteria bacterium
TGTCGTAGTTTCGCTGACGAAGGTGTCTTTCCAGCCGAGATAATACCAGTAGTCGACGTGATACGAGAGCTCGAGGACGTCGGCGCGCCCTTTTAACGTCTTAGCGTCGCAAGGTACGCGTCGGCTGGTGCGCAGGGGTTGCGCCCCTGCGCGGTGAAAGAGTTCGACTACGACGGGCTCTCGCCTCGGCCGCAAACGCCGGCGCGGCACCGAGCCACGCCAGTGCGAGGACGCCGTATCCCAAGAGAAGCCGAAGGTTGCGCATAGCCGAACCTAGTCCTGCGGTTTTGGCGTCACGTATCAAAAATGGATGACTGACCTGGGACCCTAGTCGGCTTCGGTGATCAGGTTTCTCAACACGTAATGGAGGATGCCACCGTTGAGGTAGTAGTCGACCTCGTTGGCAGTATCGATGCGACACATCAGATCGACGGTTTTGGACTTTCCGTTGGCATACGTGATGCGACAGGTCACATCCATGCGCGGTTTGATGCCCTTTACCAAGCCGACAATATCGACCACTTCACTGCCATCAAGCTTGAGTGACTTGCGCGTTTGACCGTTCTTGAACTCCAGCGGCAACACCCCCATGCCCACAAGATTGGAACGGTGGATACGCTCGAAGCTTTCCGCGACAACAGCCCTCACCCCGAGCAGGGTGGTGCCCTTGGCCGCCCAGTCGCGGGACGAGCCCGTGCCGTATTCCTTACCGGCGAAGACAACCAGCGGGATGCCCTTTTTCTGGTAGGCCATGGAGGCGTCGTAAATCGACATCTGTTTGCCACCGGGCTGATAGCGGGTCACGCCGCCTTCGGTACCCGGTGCCATTTCGTTGCGGAGGCGGATATTCGCAAACGTGCCGCGCATCATGACTTCGTGGTTGCCGCGGCGCGAGCCGTAGGAGTTAAAGTCCTTCGTCTTGACCTTATTGGCTTTGAGGTAGTCGCCCGCAGGGCCTTGCTCTTTGATCGAGCCAGCCGGCGAGATGTGGTCTGTGGTGATTGAATCGCCGAGCAGTGCGAGAAGCCGCGCACCGTTGATGTCCGTGACTGGATCGAGATCAGCCGACATTGATTCGAAGTAGGGCGGGTGTTTGACGTAGGTAGACTTCTTCCAGTCGTACGTGAGCCCGGCGCTCGTCTTGATTTTTTTCCAACGCGAATCGCCGACGGTGGCCTGCGAATACTCGTTCCGGAACATCGCGGGTTTGACCGAACGCCGGATAGTGCGATGGATTTCCTCATTCGACGGCCAGATGTCGGCGAGGTAAACCGGATTACCCTTTTTGTCTTCGCCAAGTGGGTCCTTGAATAAGTCGACGTTCATATTGCCGGCGATGGCATATGCCACAACCAGCATCGGAGATGCCAAGTAGTTGGCGCGGGTATGCGGACTGACGCGGCCTTCGAAGTTGCGATTGCCGGACAGCACCGAGGTCACGACCAAATCACCAGCGCCGACAGCATCCGCAATCGGTTGCGGTAGCGGACCGGAGTTACCGATGCAGGTAGTGCAGCCATAACCGACCAGATTGAAGCCCAACTTGTTGAGATCGCCCTGCAGCCCCGCGTGCTTGAGATATTCGGTGACAACTTTTGATCCCGGCGCCAGCGAAGTTTTGACCCAAGGCTTCACTTTGAGACCCTTGGCGACCGCGTTGCGCGCCACCAGGCCGGCACCCAACATGACGGCCGGGTTCGATGTGTTCGTGCAGCTTGTAATTGCTGCGATCACCACATCGCCGTGGCCGAGGTCGTAATTACTGCCCTTGACTTTGACCCGTTTGCCTTCGTCTTTGACCGCGTATTCGGTGCTGAGTCCCTTTTTGAAACCTGTTGCCGCTTCTGAAAGGGGGAATCGGTCCTGCGGCCTTTTGGGCCCAGCAAGACTTGGTTCGACCGTCGAAATATCAAGTTCCAGCGTTGCGGTGTAGCTGGGCTCCGGGCTGCGCGCCGAGCGCCAAAGCCCTTGAGCCTTGGCGTATTTCTCAACGAGGTCGATATCGGCTTTCTTGCGACCGGTGGCTCTAAGATACGCGAGCGTCTCGTCATCCACCGGAAAAAATCCGCAGGTAGCGCCATACTCCGGCGCCATGTTGGAGACTGTCGCGCGATCGGCCAGCGAAAGTTGATTAAGACCAGGACCGTAGAATTCAACAAACTTTCCAACGACGCCCTTGTTCCGCAGCATCTGTGTCACGGTGAGCACGAGGTCGGTCGCGGTCGTACCTTCTTTGGGTTTGCCACTGAGGCGGAAGCCCACGACTTCGGGAACCAGCATCGAAATCGGCTGTCCCAGCAT
>JAPKDI010000322.1 GCA_026421105.1 Alphaproteobacteria bacterium
TGGAGTTCGACAAACTCGACCGCATCCGTTTTTGGATTGGCATCGTAATAAATCTCATTGATGACCACATCACCCAAAACCGCGCCTGACCATGTGAACCCAAAAGCGACAATGGTTCGAAGCCTAAAATAACTCATCGGCGCACTATGGGTTGGCCGGAGTCACCAGCTTAAAGAACCGCTCAAGACTAACCCGCGGAGAGATCGTGCGTGATACCTTCCCACTAGTTTCTGGAAAGAAAGTGGTCAAAGGTTGCCATTCCTGATCAAGGGCCAGGCTGGCTTGCAGCGAATAACTCCTCCCCTGTACTCCCGCAAAACTCACCCGCAACATGCCGTTGGCCAAGCGCGTGACCTCGAGCGTCAAACCGCTGTCTGCATCGTGCGGATCGGTTTCGGCGGCGTACTCTTGCGCGTTGGTCAAGCCATCCGAGTCAGCATCGAGCAACGCATCGCCCTCGTCCTGCGGGTCAAGCCCTTGAGTCGTCTCCCAACTATCCGGCATGCCGTCGAGGTCGCTGTCCTTCTCGTCACCTAGCTTGGCCCAGTTCCTCGCGGTGTTTCCGTAGGCCGATAAATTGACGCGCTGGATAGGCACGCCTCCATGCTCCGGCATAACTGGCCAGGGATCGGTGCCGCTGTACTTTACCTTCTCGACGAGGATGTACGGCACCAGGCCGATGTCCGGCGGAAGCGTCTGCGGCGGATCCGGCCGAAGCAACTGCACGCTTTCGCCGGCGTTGTTCAGCCTGCCTTCGAACGGCCCGAATACCCGCGTTGCCGCACCAAGTTCGTACTGCCCGCGCAACTGAGACGGCTCGACGACGCCCACGTAAACCGTCTCTCCGGCCGGCAGAACGAATCCGGCCGGGAACGTGAACGCGACCGCGTTGGCGAGCAACCACGCGTTGCCGGGGTTTGCCGGGTCGAAAAACGGCACCCCGACGGTCGAGATATTTTTCAGCACGACGTACTCGGCCAAGCCCTCGGCCGGCGCGTACATGATTTCGCTGATGACGATCGGGCCGACCAACGGGCCGGTGTTCGGCGCGCCATTCCCGATGCGGAACGACGCCAGCAACTCGGCGTCCTGCCCGGCGCGAACCGGCGAACCGAGTGAGAGATCGTCCATCGCGACAAGCGGGCCGGTGCCACTCGGGTAACGGCCAAGCGACACGCCGTTGGCCGACGGGCCGAAATCGATCTTGTCCGCAAAGCGCGTGATCGCTCCGTCCGCCTTGGTCTCGGTGAGCCAGACCTCGTCGCCGCGCGCAGAACTCAGCGAGAAGCCGGCGTCGCCGTTGTCGAGCAGGAATGCTTTTTCGTAAAAGACGATGTAGCCGCCGGGTGCGATGACGGTGTCGTCTGGGATGCGGTATTTGCGAAGGTTGTTCGCGCTGTCGCTGAGGAACCAACCGCCGAGGTCAACCGGCGCTTGGCCAAGGTTGTGCAGCTCGATCGCGTCCTCGAGCGGCGCGTCGGAATGCGCGAGCACTTCGTTGATGACGACCATCGGCGCTTGGCCAACGCCGCCGCCCGGTGTGCCGTTGTAGCGAATGCTCGAGTTCCAGTTGGCCGGGTTGTTCAAGTCGAGGCGCGGATCGACCACCTCGAGCGAACTGCCGTTGCCGTCGGCGCGGCCGGGCCAAGCGCCGCCGTCGGCGTATTTCACGGCGAACACCGAGTCGCCGTTGGCGTCGATTAGCGCGATGGTCTCGCCGCCGTTTTTCAACCGTCCCTCGAACTGCCCGGCAGCCAACCGGATGCCATCCATGCCGTAGCGCAAAAGGAACGACCTGCGGTTCTTCGGCAGAACGATCCGCTCGCCCGCCGCGAGAGTCACATTGCCGAATCGGTAAGTGATGCCGCGATCGAACTGCGCATCGCGCAGGTTCACCGCACTGTCCCCAGCGTTGACCAACTCGACGTATTCGTATGCATCGCCGCCGACAGGATTGTACATGATTTCGCCCAGGCGCAAATTACCCTTGAGCGGCGACACGGCGGAGGGATCGATCAGCATCGCGTAGTCGAAGGCGACCCGGATCGACTGCGGCTTCTCCGTCGCGAGGAACAGACCACCAGTGACCGCCGGTGTGTCGGCGAAGATCACCTCGCGGTGCAGTTCCTCCCATGCTTCACCAACCTTCCATTCGAACACCAGCGTGCCGCCCTCGCGTACGATTCGCACCGCGATCTGCTCGAGTGAAATTGTCTGCGTCTTGAGCGTGGTGACAGTGCCACTGCGGCTCACCTTGCGAACCATTAACTTTGTTCCGTTATTGAAGCCAAAGGTGTAG
>JAPKDI010000323.1 GCA_026421105.1 Alphaproteobacteria bacterium
TCCATGGCACTTCCGCTGTTGCGGCTAATTGCTGACGTGCCCGAATTCTCCTTGGTCTACGTTAAGGAATAGTAAAGTTTGCCGCCCAGCCACTTTTGCCCGGCAGAATTTTCCCATAGCCGGAAAAATTAAGGTCGCGTTAACCATAGTCACCCATAATCCACAGACCATTGGCAGACAAAGACCTTATTCAATGACCAAAGCCCCCGAGACCGGATCAAAGACACCGAGAGACGTAGCAGTCGCGGTCCAGGGAGACAGTGCGTCAACCGGCGATCCGGGTCGCATCATCGCATCAGGCCATGGGTCGGTTGCCCGCCAGATTATTGAGATAGCGGCACAACATGGGATCGAGATTCGGGAAGACGCTGATCTCGCCGAAGTGCTCGCCGTTCTCGAAACCGATAGCCCAGTTCCGGCAGAGGTTATGACCGTCGTAGCCGAGCTCCTCGGCTATGTGTATCGCGCAAACAACGAAGCATCGGCAGGCAAACCATAATGAACCAGACCCCAGACCCTCGAAGCGAAATCGAAGAGCTCAGTCGTGTCGTGACTGAAGCACTTAAGCATACCAAGTCGGGCTTGGCGGTGAACCTCACCGACCTAGAAGCCCATGCAACCCGAATTTGTGAGTACCTCCTCGCCTTGCCAGCGCCGGAGGCACGTCCATACGCAGCCATGCTAGAGCGACTTATTGACGGCATAAATGCACTTGAGGAAGCCATTACCTCAGGCTTTGGCGCGCTCGCCGCCGGCGTGGGTCCGCATGGACCCGTGATGCACACAGCCAAATAGGTCAGACAACCAGTATGGATCTCGATCAAGTTATGCGGGGGCTACTCGCACTCGTGTTTGTCCTCGGACTCATCGGCGGCATCGCCCTGCTAGCAAAACGCTTTGGGTTCACGCCGCGCTCCACTTTGCCAAAGCGCTCGCGACGTGGGATCGGCGGTCAGAAGACCAGTTCAGGTCGGCGCCTCGCGATCGTTGAGGTCCTGCCGGTGGACGCCAAACGGCGCCTAGTCCTCATCCGCCGCGACAACAAAGAGCACCTCATCATGCTTGGGGCTGAACGGGAACTCCTGATCGAATCCGGCGCGACAGCGCCCGACCTTCCGGACGCGTTGCCGGACGGCGAACCTAAAAACATACGCAGCCTGCGCGGCAACGGGCCGGAGGGCCTAAACTAGATGCCCAACTTTTCCGATTTGTTGAAGCGAACCGCGCTATTTGCGCCCCTCGCCATTTTGACCTTTATCGCAATTACGACTCCAGTCGTCGCGCAAGAGTTTTCGTTCGACCTTGGTCCCGAGGCGGGGCCCCTTACCGGCCGTATCCTGCAGATCATTGCCCTTGTCACTGTGATTGCAATAGCGCCATCGCTTCTCATTGTGATGACCTCGTTCACCCGCATCGTAATTGTGTTGTCGCTCCTTCGCAGCGCGATGGGCGTGCAACAAACACCACCTAACGTCGTGATCATCGGCCTTGCGCTCTTCCTAACCAGCTATGTTATGGCGCCGACCTTTGAGTCCGCCTATCAGGAAGGCATCCTGCCGCTCATCAATGACGAAATCGGCGAAGTCGAAGCCTTCGAAAGAATCGCTGTACCCGTCCATGCCTTCATGCTCAGCCAGGTACGCGAGAAAGATCTTGGCCTCTTCCTCGACCTCAGCGGCGCCGAAATACCCGACGAACCGACAACCACACCGTTCCGCGCCCTGATCCCAGCATTCCTCATCAGTGAACTCCGGCGCGCGTTTGAAATTGGGTTCCTTCTTTTCATACCGTTTATCATTATCGACATGGTCGTAGCGTCGGTACTGATGTCCATGGGCATGATGATGCTCCCACCAATCCTGATATCACTGCCCTTCAAATTAGTTTTCTTCGTTCTCGTCGATGGTTGGCACCTCGTGACCAACAGCCTGGTCTTAAGTTTCGGCTAGCGATCCAGCACAATTATAACTTCAGAACGCGAACGCTGTCGGTCAATGTGGCCATTGAAATACGTGGGAGCGTTATGCGGCGCGGCCACCCGGCCACCTAGTCGATGGCGCCAACACCGTCATTTTGAAGATCGCTCCGGTATCGGTCCATAAACGAGTCCAGTGTATTGATCTGTGCAATTCGGCTCGCCACCTCTCTGAACCCGATTGACGCCCGATCCGGATTAGACGTAAGCACTTCAAAAGCGCTCGCGTCCTCGGTCACGCTCATCAAAGCGCCATAACGGTTGCGCACATCATCAATCGCCTCACGATCATTGGCCAACGCGTAGGCGAC
>JAPKDI010000324.1 GCA_026421105.1 Alphaproteobacteria bacterium
CCTGGGTTGATCCAACGGAACCTTAGCGTCGCTATTAAATCCCTGGGCGTAAGCTGCCTTATCCAGTCGACTGGCTGCGATGTTGCTTTGTTCTGCCATGGGTTCCCGCTGCGCAAAACGCAATTCCAGCATTTTGCGGCATAGGAAAGCCACACAAAAAAATATTGCCCGCGATGCCTTACCGAAATTGCGCCTGATCTAAGCGTTTCAGCGTTGCTCGACGGCGCTTTTGCAAAGATTGACCTGGCATGAGGCCTTTGCGACCCGGGTCCGATATGGACAAGTGGCCGACGCGTGGCAGCACTGCGCCGGAGTGATATACCGGGGTGCAACATTAAGATGAGGAAGATTAATGAGACTTCTGAGCTATCGCTACAACGGCAACCACACATACGGCGTTGCAACAGATGACGGGGTCGTCGACCTCGGGCGCCAGTTTGTCGATCGTTGGCCGGACCTTGGAGCTGCTCTCGCAGGTGGCGGATTGGAGGACCTAATGCGCGCGGGCGCGAACAAGTCGGCGGAGGTGCCGTTTCGGGAGGTCGAGTTCGTTCCCACGATCCCTAATCCGCCGAAGGTTATTTGCGTCGGCCTGAATTACAAAAGCCACATCGAAGAAATGGGGCGCGACGCTCCCGAATACCCCATGCTCTTTGCGCGTTACGCGGACTCACAAGTGGGCCACGAACAGCCGATGGTCCGACCCAAGGTATCCAATAAGTTCGATTTCGAAGGCGAGCTAGCCTTTGTCGTTGGCCGCACAGGACGCCATATCGCAGCTAAAAATGCGCTCGACTACATCGCCGGGTATGCCTGCTTTAACGATGGGTCGATCCGAGACTATCAGCGCCACACGACACAATTCATGCCTGGAAAGACGTTCTGGCATTCCGGCGCCATGGGTCCGTGGATGGTCACTGCAGATACGGTGCCCGATCCTAGCGCACTCTCGCTAACGACGCGCCTCAATGGCACGGTCATGCAAGAAGCCACGACCGACGACCTATTGTTTGATATCCCCGCGTTGGTTGAATACCTCTCGCAGATCGCACCACTCGTGCCCGGAACTGTTGTGGCCACCGGCACGACGGGTGGCGTCGGCGCAGGCCGCACGCCGCCTGTGTGGATGGCTGCAGGAGATGTGGTTGAAATTGACATCTCTAGCATTGGTGTGTTGCGCAATACCATCATTGACGAGACTTAAGGTGATTGTTTCCCCGGCATTCAAACGACCCGCTGACGAAGCGCGCGTATCGATCGGGCTAGGGCTCTCGCAGCACTACCTCGATTGGACCGGCGCGGGGCCACCAGTCTTGTTGCTTCATGGTAGCCAATGGAACGCGCGAGCCTGGGATTTCATAGGCAATATTAGCACAATGGGTGATGGTCGCAGGATTAGGCCACCACGTTCCGCTCGATAGACCAGCCGGTCTTGCCGCCGCATTGGATGCCTTCGTTCTAGTAAATAGGTAGGCCACTTTCGTTCCGCCGATAATTGGCGTTCGTGGCCGTGGTAGGTTTTAGCTACCATAGGCACGAAACAGAGTCCGCGCGCTTCGGTGATAGTGGTACAGAGAGGTGAGGGACCAGTGGTGACGCCCGAGAAAACAGCTTTGCTGCGCGTCGAGGACGTCGAACTCAGGTTTGGCGGCATCAGGGCCCTCAAGGGTGTGTCGCTCGACGTCCAGCAAGGCAGTATCACGGCGCTGATTGGGCCGAATGGCGCCGGGAAGACCAGCCTGTTCAATGCCATATCGGGCTTTCACCAGCCGGACTCAGGCCGCCTAATATTTGAAGGGTCTGAGTTCACGCGATTGAAAACGCACAAGCGTGCGGCGCTTGGTATTGCGCGCACTTTCCAGAACATCTCGTTGTTTCCCGGCATGACCGTGCTCGATAACATCAAACTTGGCGCCCATACTCACTTGAAGACGGGGGTCATTGAAGCTGGTCTTTTTTGGGGTCCAGCGCGCCGGGAAGAAATCGAACTACGCGCCGATATCGAGCGCAAGATCATTAATTTTCTTGAGATCGACCACATTCGCAAAATGCCGGTGGCAATGTTGCCCTATGGCTTGCAGAAGCGTGTCGAACTCGGGCGCGCGTTGGCAATGCGCCCGAAGCTCTTGCTACTCGACGAACCCGTCGCGGGGATGAACCGCGAAGAAACTGAAGACATGGCGCGCTTCATTCTTGACCTGCAAGAAGAATGGGGCGTCACCATTCTGCTTGTTGAGCACGATATGAGCATGGTGATGGATATCTCCAACCATGTCGTTGTGCTTA
>JAPKDI010000019.1 GCA_026421105.1 Alphaproteobacteria bacterium
GCAGCAACATGAAAAAGTCAATTGGTATTGCGTTTCTCATTGCCGCCGCAGTTGTAGCGTGGATTTTGAGCGGAACCTGGACCGGCGACGACAACAATGTCGCGGCAACGATGCGCCCGACAAACGCGGCTGCTGAGTCCACAAAGACCGTGACACTCGATGTCCTTGTCGAAGTGCAAACTTTAGTGGCCGAATCCAGGACGCGGCGGATCGAGCTGAGGGGCCGTACGGAGGCTTCACGCTCAGTAGATCTCCGCGCGGAAACAGCAGCGCGGGTTGTCGCGATCAACGCAAAGAAGGGCGCAAAGGTGCGCGCCGGCCAGGTCATTGTTGAACTCGCGATCGACGACCGTGAGGCCAAACTCGCTGAGGCGATCGCCACAGTGCACCAGCGCCAAATCGAGTATGACGCGTCACAACGCCTAAGCGAGCGAGGCTATCGCGCCCAGACGAAACACGCTGAAGCAGCCGCAAATCTGAGTAGGGCGTTGGCCTACCAGGCGAAAATCCAACTCGATATATCGAACACCAAGATCAAGGCTCCGTTTGACGGCATTCTCGAGCTTCGTAACGTCGAAACGGGCAGCTACGCCTCGATGAATATGGCGATCGGCCGTATCATCGACCAGGATCCATATCTCGTCGTAGGCCAAGTATCCGAGATCAATGTCCCGTTCCTACAAGTGGGCGATCCGGGCAAAGCAACGTTAGCGTCTGGTGAGGTCATCAAAGGACGCCTGCGATTCATCGCCTCGATTGCTGACCAAAAGACGAGAACGTTCCGCGTGGAAATGGAGGTCTCCAACCGCGACCGACGTTTGAGGGACGGCCTCACCGCCGAAATTTCAGTGGAAGTCGACGAGCGCATGGCGCACCAGGTGAGTTCGGCGATCCTGACGCTCAACGATGAAGGTGAGCTTGGCGTCCGGAGCGTCGACGCGAACAACAAGGTAAAGTTCTATTCGGTCGAAATAATTGATGACACAGGCGACGGGGTCTGGCTGAACGGCCTCCCCGAACGCGTCGACGTCATCTCAGTTGGCCAAGAATTTGTTCGCGAGGGTGACCAAGTTCGGATCAAGCGCGCCGTGGAGACGAACTCTTGAACGCAATCATCGATGCCGCCCTTCAACGGTCCCGCGTAGTACTGCTTGGGCTCGCAGTCATCTTGGCCGTAGGCCTAACCGCCTATATCCAAATTCCGAAAGAAGCTGAACCGGACGTCAACATTCCATTTATCTATGTCGGGATTAGCCATGCTGGGATCTCGCCAGGCGATGCCGAACGGCTGTTAGTTCGGCCAATGGAAAAGGAACTCAAGTCCATCGAGGGCATCAAGCTGATGACCTCAACTGCCTCAGAAGGTTATGCCTCGGTCTTGCTCGAATTTGATGCTGGGTTCGACGCTGATGCAGCGCTCAACGATGTTCGCGAGAAAGTCGACATCGCTAAGTCTGAACTGCCGCAAGACAGCGACGAACCAAAGGTAAATGAAGTCAGCACTGGCGGTTTTCCCGTTCTAGTCGCGACGCTGTCTGGCGGCGTTCCAGACCGCACTCTCTACCGCATGGCCCATCAGTTGAAGAACGCTATCGAAACACTTCCGACCGTTCTCGAAGCCAAGATTGTCGGCGACCGGGAAGAGGTTCTTGAAGTAATCGTCGAGCCGATAAAGCTCGAAAGCTACAACATATCAAATGAACAATTGCTCAATGCGTTCAACCTGAATAACAGGCTCGTTGCTGCGGGCGCTTTGGACACAGGACAAGGTCGTTTTTCGGTCAAGGTCCCCGGGCTGTTCGAGACAGCGCGCGACGTCCTCAACCTCCCCTTGAAGGTAAGCGACGACGGCAATGGCGTCGTATCCCTTGGCGACGTGACAGAGGTTCGCCGAACTTTTAAGGACCGAAGAAGCTACGCAAGACTAAACGGACAGCCCGCCGTCGCGATTGAGATCGTCAAACGCTCCGGTACGAACATCATCGAGAACAATATCGCGGTACGTAAAACTATAGCGTTTATGACGTCGGGATGGCCCGAGAACGTCCAGGTGACATTCAGCCAGGACAAGATGCTCTTTACTCAAACGATGCTGTCGGACCTCCAAAACAATATTGTTAGTGCCATTCTGCTCGTCATGATCGTTGTTGTTGCCGCCCTGGGGCTGCGGACCGGGCTTCTTGTGGGTGTCGCGATCCCGGGTTCGTTCCTGCTAGGAATCCTGATCATCACGATGTTGGGAATGACCATGAATATGGTGGTCATGTTCAGCCTCATTCTCGCGGTCGGCATGCTTGTTGACGGCGCGATAGTGGTTACTGAATTCGCAGATCGGCGAATGGCCGAAGGCGTGAGTCGATACAAAGCGTACGGAGACGCATCAAAGCGCATGGCTTGGCCAATCATAGCCTCGACAGCAACGACCCTTGCGGCCTTTGCCCCGCTGCTGTTTTGGCCCGGAATCGTTGGCGAGTTTATGGGGTTCCTCCCCGTGACCCTGATCGCGACGCTCTCGGCGTCGCTGATCATGGCTCTAATTTTTATTCCAACTCTCGGATCGTACTTCGGACGGGCCAATTCAATTACGCCGAAAACGAAGGCAAGATTTACGGCAATGGAATCTGGTGACATCAACAAGGTCGGCGGGTTTGTGGGGCTATACGTCAAGGTCCTCCGCGTCTTCGTAAAGCCTGGGCCAATGCCGCTCATCACGGCTATTGGCGCTGTTGCTCTTCTGCTGGGATCGGTGACTCTTTACGTGCAGCACGGCACCGGCGTAATTTTCTTCCCGGACGTCGACCCTGACAACGCGCGCGTCTTAGTTCATGCACGCGGAAATATGTCTGCCCAAGAGCGTGATATGTTGGTTCGCCGGGTCGAGGATCGTGTCCTACTAGTTGACGGCATCCGATCGGTTTACACACGAACCGGCGCTTCGGGAGCAGGTTCGAGTGATCCAGCTGATGTGATTGGCACTATGTTTGTCGAGTTCTTTGACTGGGACCAGCGCCGCCCTGCCGCGGAGATTCTCACCCAAATCCGATTAGATACCGAGAATATCCCGGGTGTTCGCGTTGAGGCGCGGAAACCCGAAGCAGGTCCGCCGACCGGAAAGGCCCTGCGATTGCTATTATCTTCCCCTGACCCTGAGGCGTTGGAAGTTTCAGTAGATCGGATTAATGCTGCTATCCAAAATATACCAGGGCTCATCGACTACGAAGACAGTCGACCCATCCCAGGTATCGAGTGGCGCCTCTCCGTCGACCGAGCTCAGGCCGGGCGGTTTAGCACCGATGTAGTGTCAATCGGTAACGTTGTGAAACTTGTCACAAACGGGATCAAAGTGGCCGACTACCGCCCCGACGATGCTGATGAAGAACTCGATATTATGGTCCGCTTTCCTAAAAGTGACCGGACGCTCGCGATGCTTGATGAACTAAGGGTTCTGACGTCGAAGGGGCTTGTGCCGGTTAGCAACTTCGTCACCCGCGAAGCACAACAAAAAGTTGGGACTTTGGAACGCGTTGACGGCTTAAGAGTAATGCGAATCGAGTCTGAAGTGCTCCCCGGCGTCCTGCCTGACGACAAAGTACGTGAGATTCGGGCTGCCTTAGAAAACGTCGAACTTCCGCCGAACGTAATGATTTCCTTCAAAGGTCAAGACGAAGAAATGGCGGCCGCCGCTGACTTTCTCAGCAAAGCATTCTTGGTAGCGTTGTTCATCATGGCGATCATTTTAGTCACCCAATTTAATAGCTTCTATCACGCGTTCCTCATCCTCAGCGCTGTGATCTTGTCTACAATCGGGGTGATGTTGGGCTTACTGGCGACCGGCCTCCCGTTCAGCATCGTGATGACGGGGGTGGGGATCATCACCCTCGCCGGCATTGTTGTTAATAACAACATCATCTTGATCGACACCTATCAGATTTTGCGTCGACAAGGCATGGATCCCTATGAGGCTATTTTGCGCACCGGCGCGCAGCGTATGCGCCCCGTGTTGTTGACCGCGATCACAACTATTATTGGCCTAACACCCATGGTCACTGGCGTTGGTATCAACTTTATCACGAGAGAAGTCTCGGTCGGTGCCCCTTCGACTCAGTGGTGGGTATTACTAGCAACAACTGTGGCGTCAGGCCTTGCGTTTGCGACCGTACTAACATTGATCATCACACCTAGCCTCATCGCGCTGGGCGTCAAGACCGACCATGTCATGAAGAAGGCCGGTCTTTTTTTCCGGCGTGGAAAAGGCAGACAAGACGCAGTGTCGAGCGCCCCGGCAGAGTAACTACTCTCCGGGCACAGTTTCTGTTTCTCGTCTGTCTGGAGAAACGGCGCCTGTCTCGCCCCCTTTTTCAAGGGCTTTAAGATGTTCCGCAGCCTCCTGCTGGCGTCGCCACATCGTTGCGTAAAGGCCACCTCTCGCCAAAAGTAACTCGTGATTCCCGCGCTCAGCGATAGTTCCTTTGTCGAGCACAACGATTTCGTCAGCGTGGATGATCGTTGATAGCCGATGGGCAATCGTAATAGTCGTTCGATCGCGGGACACCTCCTGTAGAGACTGCTGAATTTCTTTTTCAGTTCGCGAGTCAAGCGCCGACGTTGCCTCATCAAACACCAGTATCTTCGGTTTCTTCAGAATGGTGCGCGCGATGGCTATCCTTTGCTTCTCGCCACCAGAAATTTTGAGTCCACGCTCCCCAACGACCGTATCGTAACCGTCCGGTGTATCTATAATGAAATCATGGATGCTGGCTAGCTTTGCGGCCTCGACAATCTGGTCGTCTGACGCATCCGGTCGGCCATATCGAATGTTGTATCGGATGGTATCGTTGAACAGGACGGTGTCCTGGGGCACAACGCCGATCGCCTGGCGTAAGCTATCTTGGGTAACATCCGAAACGTTTTGGCCGTCGATGCGAATCGCACCAGAATCCACATCATAAAACCTGTAGAGCAAACGCGAGAGGGTCGATTTTCCGCCGCCGCTCGCCCCCACTACCGCCACAGTGGTGCCGGCCGGAACCTCAAGCGAAAAATCGTGTAGGATTGTTCTCCGCACGTCGTAGCCAAAATTAACGTTCTCAAAAACGATATTACCGTCGTCAACCTTCAACGGCTTTGAGGTCGGGGCATCTTTCAGGTCTGATTCTACGTCTAATAGCTCGAACATCTTCTCCATATCGACTAACGATCGTTTAATTTCTCGATACACAAACCCGAGGAAGTTGAGCGGCATGAATAATTGGGTCATGAACGCGCTCACTGCGACAAAGTCACCGGTTGTCATCTCACCGTTACTCACCGCGCGACCTGCAATGAAGAGGGCACCCGATGCCCCGATGCCCATGAGCACGGCCTGTCCAACATTCAGAATAGCCAGTGAGGACGTGTTCTTGACTGCAGCGTCTTCGTAACGCCGCATGGCCATATCAAACCGGTCAGCCTCCCACGCTTCGTTGCCGAAATGCTTCACCGTTTCGAAGTTAAGCAGACTATCTATCGCTTTGGTCATCGCTTCGTTATCACTGCGATTCATCTCGCGACGGTGTTTCAGCCGCCACTCCGTTACGACCATCGTGTAGGCGATATAGATGGCGACGGTGGCGAAAGTGAAGAGCGCGATGACCCAAGAGTAGCGATCAAACAGAATTGCGGTGACTAGACCAATTTCAAGAAGCGTGGGGACAATGCTGAACAGCGAGAAACTGAGGATGAAGTCGATGGCCTTAGTACCTCTTTCGATGACGCGCGATAGGCCGCCAGTCTGCCGCTCGAGGTGAAACCGCAGCCCAAGGACGTGCAGGTGTCGGAATGTCCGAAGCGCGACGGCCCGAATAGCGTACTGACTGACCCGTGCAAAAACGGCGTCGCGCAACTGCCCGAAGCCTTGCGACGCAATCCGGGCGATGCCGTACATCAAAATCACCGCGACCGGCACACCTACCGCGCCAACGACCACTGGATTTGCAGCAGTCAGTGAACCAAGGTGATCGACGGCGCGACCCAGAAGAATTGGCACGAAAATAACCGCGATCTTGGATGCCACAATCAGCAAGACAGCTACGACGACCCGAATACGAAGATCCAGCCGTTCTCGCGGCCACAAATATGGCATCAGGTCGGCAAGCGCCTGCAATTGGCCGCCTTTTCGCGTTCCTACGGAATCAGTATCAAAAGTTGTATTTGCCATGCTCACACATTGAAACTACCGCCCGGCTCGGGCGATGGACATTGATAGTACGTAGGAAACGACTAACCCAAGAGTCAGCAGTTTTTATGCCTAGTTTGTTGGGGGTACTGCGAAGACCTGCCCCGGAAAAATCACATCCGGATCACGAATCTGGTCTTTGTTGGCGTCATAGATCACGGTAAATCGCGGGCCACTGCCGTAGGTTGCGCGCGCTATCCGCCACAGCGAGTTTCCGGGCTGCACAATGACCTGTCCTTCACGCACCAGGATTCGCGCCGGTTCAACGCGGGTAAACGGTGTTGCAGCACGCGCGACGACCTCGCCGCCGGTTCTGACTTGGTCAATCCGAAGCTCATAATCACCCGGTCGCAGGCTCTCCTCAGGCAACAGCACCCAATTCCCGCCCGTGTCCGTTCGCGACACACCGACAAGGCGGCCGTTGGCGTAGGCGCGCACCTCGGTATCCGGGACGCCCCTTCCTGAAATCACGACATTACCTTTGCCGTCATAGTCCACCGCATCAACGCTCACCCCGCCGGCCGGTCGGCCTTCCGGTGTTACGTTACCAGGGCCTTGTAAAACGCGGCTCGCGCCCTCTCCCACCCTAGGCATGAGCACAGCAAGCGGCGGCCCGGAAACAACGCCACCGCCTTCGCGGTCAGGAACGGCAAGCACCACTACTTGTTCCGAGTCGACCGCAGCGTTGCCGTCACCCTGCGCCTCGATCGATAACTCGCGCGCGCCAGCGTCTAGCTGCCTTTGTGGGATCAAGACCCATTCACCGTTCGGATCCGCCGTCACAGTCCCTAGCGGTACTCCTTGATCCAAAACCGTCACCGTTGCGCCAGGTTCGGCCCGCCCTGCGATGACGGCGTTGCCATCCCGCGTCACCCGCACGACGTCGAAAGTAGGCACTACCTTGGGCGCCTCAAGTGCAGCGGCTGTTTTTGCCGCCGGCTCAGACCCATCGTCGGCATTGGTATTCGGCTTCTCCCGGCGGGGTTGTTTCTGCGGGTCAGACGCGGAAGCGCTAGAAGCCCGGCCGTCGCTATCAGCCTGCTCGCGCGGCTGGGGCGGCTCCTTGAGATCCGCGATTTCAGGCTCAGGCAGGAATAGCAGCGCGCCCGCGATGCCGACCGCAATCACTATGGCTGGGATTAGAAATTTCAACACCTGCCGTCCTCGCGCCGTGGGAGTTTAGCCCTGAAAACCTTACTATATCTAGGGCTCAACGCGAAGGGGCCTACTAAACCGAGGGTCTATCGAGCCGGCACGTCGTTAACAACGGCGGGGATCGACTTTAGGTAGATGGTGATCGCGTCAAGATCCGCACGAGACAGATCCTTCAGCCCATGTTGAATAACCTCTTCCATGGAACCCTGAACATTGTCGAAATCCGGTTTAAAGCCGGTTTGCAGAAGATTGACGATGTCTGACTGCGACCAATTCCCGATACCCGTCCGCGGGTCCGGCGTGATATTTGGGGCTCTTGCCCCCTCTGGACCATCCAAAGTGCCCGCAAGAAACATCCCACCGCGCACGCCACCCAGGAAGTTGCGGGGCGTATGACATTCTCCGCAGTGGGTTGCTGCACCCACAAGATAGCGCCCACGGTTCCACTCCGAGCTCTGCGCCGGGTCTTTCGGTTCTGGCCACCGATCGAAGAAAAGCAGTTTCCAGAAGAACTGAGCGAAACGAAGATTGAATGGGAACGGGACGTCGTGCGGCAAAGCCTCGCGTCGAACGGGTTCTAATGAAAACAGGAATGCCTTTAGGTCTAGAACATCAGCGTCGGATAGGCCGGTGTAAGCGGTATAGGGAAACACCGGAAAATAGTGCTGGCCGGATGGGCTGACCCCCTCGCGCAACGCCCGCGAAAAATCGGCATCTGTCCACGAGCCAATGCCAGTCTCCAGGTCTGGTGTAATGTTGGGTGAATAGAACGTGCCAAAGGGCGTCTTCAGGGCCCGCCCGCCTGCGTACGACGGCCCCTCGCCTTCGAAGTCGGTATGGCACGAAATACAGCCGGCCATCTTCGCCACGTAAGCGCCGCGTGAGATGTCCTGAGCGGTCGCGGGACTACCGTACATCGCCTGTCCAACCAGGAACGCGAGTGCTGTCAGGGACCGCGCGCCGGCGCTCCCTGACAGCGAAATTGACGCTCTAGGGCTGGTTCGCTCGGAACTGCTTATGGCACGCACCACACTGTTGACCCACTGCTCCCATATTCTGTCTCACACCAGCCATATCGCCGGCAGCTGCAGCGGTGGCTAGGTTCTTACCAACCGCTTGCAGAGCTTCAATGATGCTCACTACTTGTTCTTTTTCATTAATGAATTTTGACTTGAGCCGCGATCCCGCGTCCGATCCCTTTGGAAATCAGTCACCGTACATTCCTGCTAGGCACACCGAGTGCGGAACCATGAGCAGTGAGATCAGCCTTGTTGCCGACTTTCCCCTGCAAAATAGCCCCAATCGATCCTATGCGGGCTCCCATAGCCCGCATGACCCCGACAAGGTACTTCACCGCTCGCCAACCTTCGCCTTCTATCATGCGCTCCTGGGCTTGCGCTGCACCCGCAGCATACCCAACGGCAACAACAGCCGCCGCAAAGATCCGTCCAAAACCGGTATGCATTAAGAAATTCCCTGCCCCAAGGTTAGCTCGTCCTTTCGCAAACACGCGAAGGACGGGGTTATACCGTCGGAGGGGTGATTCTCACGCTCTTGGGCATCAAGCCGTAACCATCGACCTTGCCATGGGCACGAACAAGGCTCTGCATCAAGTCCCCTGAAGTTCGAACACCACCTAATGATCGCGTAAAGGGTTGTTCTTCGACATGCGGATGGAGCAACGTCCGGGTGCGGAGAACTCGCCCACCAGGGGCTGCCTTCTCCCACTTATCGGCATAGTGTTCCCATCCGGTGCAGCATGGCGCACCCTGACATCGAACCGGTATAGTTCCACCAGGTCGACGTAACTTTAACCGCGACCATATCGGTGCTGCCCGCGCCGGCTGGTACCGCTTACGTCAGCAGGCTCAAACCAATTAGGAGTTCTCCTATTCCCATGGCGCGCGTTACCTCCCTCTGCGTTTACTGCGCGTCGAGTATCAAGGTTGATCAAGCCTACCAAGATGCTGCCGTCGAGCTCGGCACTATTATGGCCCAACAAGGTGTCAGGTTGGTGTTCGGCGGCGGCCGGGTGGGCTTGATGGGACTTCTCGCAGATGCCGTCATGGCTGGTGGGGGCGAAGTCGTCGGGGTCATTCCGCGGCATCTCGACGAGGCGGAGATTGGCCACCAAGGCGTCACGGAATTGCACGTCGTGGACAATATGCACGTGCGCAAAGAAATGATGTTTCGCCTTGCTGACGCAGTCGCCGTATTGCCTGGTGGACTAGGCACACTTGATGAAACCTTCGAGATGATCACGTGGCGGCAATTGGGGCTCCACGACAAACCGATCTTGATCGTAGATGTCGGAGGATTTTGGCAGCCATTCCTCGATCTTGTGGATCACGTTTGCGACACGGGGTTCGCGTCGCCTAAGGCGCGCGAGCTATTCACCACCGTGGCCTCGGTCGACGAACTCTTGCCAACGATTCGCGCCCTACCCGAGCCAAAAGTGGTGCCATTTTTGGACCGGATCTAAGCCCAGGTCCGACCTACACTTGGGCTTGAACCGACGCGCTCCGATGTTATTGTGCGCCACCCTCGGCCTTGGCCGGACCCCATTTATTAGCCCCAAACACAAGGGAGCCCCGCCCAATGGCGAAGATTAAGGTCGAAAACCCCGTCGTGGAACTCGATGGCGACGAGATGACACGGATCATTTGGCATTTCATCAAAGACAAACTGATCCTGCCCTACATCGATATCGACCTAAAGTACTATGACCTCGGGATCGAATCGCGGGACGATACGGACGATCAAATCACGATCGACTGCGCAGAAGCGATCAAGAAGTACGGGGTCGGGGTCAAGTGCGCCACGATTACGCCGGACGAGGACCGTGTAGAAGAATTTGGCCTCAAGAAGATGTGGCGTTCGCCAAACGGCACGATTCGCAACATCTTGGGCGGCACAGTCTTTCGTGAGCCGATTATCTGCCAAAATGTGCCTCGGCTTGTCCCCGGCTGGACCCATCCAATTGTCATCGGGCGTCACGCATTTGGCGACCAGTATCGTGCAACCGATTTCGTCGTTCCCGGCAAGGGCAAGCTTACGGTTCGTTTTGAGCCTGAAGACGGCGGCGCGCCAATCGAACACGAGGTGTTCAACTTCCCGGGCGGCGGCGTCGCCATGGCAATGTACAACTTAGACGACTCAATCCGCGGATTTGCTCGAGCTTGCATGAACTACGGCCTCGCACGTAAATGGCCGGTCTACCTCTCGACCAAAAACACGATCCTGAAAGCCTATGACGGGCGATTCAAAGATCTTTTCGAGGAAGTGTTCCAGGCCGAGTTCAAAACGCAATTCGACGCCGCGGGCATCATTTACGAGCATCGACTGATTGACGACATGGTTGCTGCGGCCATGAAGTGGAGCGGCGAGTTCGTTTGGGCCTGCAAGAATTACGACGGCGATGTTCAGTCCGATACGGTCGCCCAGGGCTTCGGCTCGTTGGGCCTGATGACATCCGTTCTTATGACGCCCGATGGCAATACAGTCGAAGCCGAAGCCGCACATGGCACGGTGACACGACACTATAGAATGCATCAAAAAGGCGAGGAGACCTCAACTAATCCGATCGCCTCGATATTTGCCTGGACGCGCGGCCTCATGCATCGCGCCAAGCTCGATGGGAATGACCCGCTTCACAACTTTGCGCAGACATTGGAAACGGTCTGTGTGAGTTCCGTCGAAAACGGCCACATGACGAAGGATCTCGCCCTGCTGGTCGGCCCCGATCAAAAGTGGCTGACCACCAATCAGTTTCTCGACAAACTGGACGAGGGTCTCCAGAAAGCCATGAGCTAGAGCTGATTATTTTCCACGGCGCTTTTCTTCTACTTCGTTGAATTCGTTGCTTAAGTGCTCGGTTTTCCAGGCGAACCGCTCTTTGGCAACATGGGTGATCTGATCATTTAGATTCGGGTCGCCCTCCATCAACGTGTGAAAGTCGTCTGCGTGTCCGGACACTAGTATCCGATATGCGTTTTGCATAATTATTCGGTCGTTGCGCGCGCTCATAGACACCAACTACGCGCCCGCACCAATGGCCTGTTCTACGGCTGCGAGAGCTTCATCGAGGGCTGCGGCATTTGGCCCACCGGCTTGCGCCATGTCCGGGCGGCCGCCGCCGCCCTTGCCCCCAAGTACTGTTGCACCAATTTTTACCAAGGCGACCGCATCGAAGCGATCTACCAGATCTGAGGTAACGCCGACGACAAGAGCAGCTTTACCATCCGCAGCCGTTGCGATCGCTATCACGCCTGATCCCAAAGATTTCTTCGCATCATCGGCCATCCCTCGGAGCTCTTTTGGCGGCACGCCATCCAGCGCCCGGGCGGTGAACTTGACCCCGTTAACGTCACGCACCTCTGAACCGCCTTGCGAGCCACCTGCTGCCATCGCCCGTCGCGTCTCCGAAAGTTCTCGCTCGAGTCGTTTACGGTCATCGAGCAAACCGGAGACTCGTTCGGAAAGCTCCGCTGGCGCACTTTTGATAAGGATGGCTGCCTC
>JAPKDI010000325.1 GCA_026421105.1 Alphaproteobacteria bacterium
CAACCGACCGCCAAGTACGTTTTCGAGGTTTTTTCGGAGGCGCTCACGCTTGCCCTGACCGGCAAAGGGCCTGCGCTCTTGATCTTGTAGCCAGAATGTGTCGATCGCCATGCCATCCGAAGAGGTGTGAATTCGCGCGTCAACAATGCTGGCACCCGTTAGCGCGATGGCGCCCGCCACCAGTGAAAAGACCCCGGGATGATCGGGTGTGTAGATCGACAGTTCTGTGACCGCGGCGAATTCGACGACATGACTGCCGATGGCTATGCGTCGCTCTCCGGCTGCATCCGCATCGCGGATTAACGTCGCGTGCCGAGCTTGGGTTGGCGTATCGAGGCCGAGCCAATATGGGCGATAAAAGCGCTCGGCATGGGTATCAAATGTTGCCACCGGCCAATTCAGCTCTTGGCTTAGCGCAGCGACGGCGGCATCGCGACGGCCTGAGCCGGTTTGTTCATCGAACGCGCCAGCGAGTGCATCGCGTGTCGCGTTGTACAGATCGCGCAGGAGCTCACCCTTCCAGCCATTCCAACGGCCTGGCCCAACGGCGCGAATATCGGCGACCGTCAGGATGAGCAAGAGGCGTAAACGTTCGACGCTTTGCACTTGTACTTTGAAATCCAGCACCGTCTTGGGGTCGTGGATGTCGCGCTTGAACGCGGTATGGCTCATTGAAAGGTGCCAGCGCACCAACCACGCAGCCGTCTCGACCTCGTCGGGCTCAAGGCCGAGACGCGGGCCAAGCTCGTGCACCACTTGTTCGCCGATCACAGAATGATCGCCGCCGCGGCCCTTCGCAATATCGTGCAACAGCACCGCCAAGTAGAGCGCACGGCGCGACAGCACGTCTTTAATCAAAACGCTGGCCAGCGGGTGATCCGCTTTCAATGAACCCGCTTCGATCTCACTCAGAATGCCGATCGCGCGGATCGTATGTTCGTCGACGGTATAGACGTGATACATGTCGTGCTGCATCTGCGCGACGACGCGACCAAAATCGGGCACGAAACGACCTAAAACCCCGGCTTCGTTCATACGGCGTAGTGCTTTTTCGGGTGACTTTCGGGCGGTCAGGATTTCCAAGAACAACGCATTGGCATCTGCATTCTGGCGCACATCATCGTCAATGCGCTTGAGTGCCCGTGTGATGTATTTGATGGCATCAGGATGAATGTCGCGGTCATGTTCTTGAGCAACCGCAAATAGACGGATCATCGCTACGGGGTCGTTCTCGAACATTGCGGGGTCCGCCACGTTGAGACGGCCGCCTTCGTCAACGAACCCATCCGTCTCGCGACGGAAAAGGCCAAGACGTGAAAGCGCGAGAATAGGCTTTCGACGCTGTTGTTGCTCCAAGCTCGCGCAGAAGATGCGCGTTAAGTCGCCAACTTCCTTCGCCACGAGATAGTAATGCTTCATGAAGCGTTCGACGCTTGAGGTGTGTCCTTTGTCGCGATATGCCAGCTGGCGACTAATGTCGGGTTGAGCATCAAACGTCAGTCGTTCTTCGGCACGACCGGCGGTGTAGTGGAGCGTGCAGCGCACTGCCCACAAAAAGTTCTCGGCGCGACGAAAGCGGCGAAGCTCTGCGGCAGTGAGCACGCCCAGGCCAACGAGCCCCTCAACGTCGCGAATGTCATGAACGTATTTGGCGATCCAAAACAACGTGTGGAGATCACGCAGCCCGCCTTTGCCGTCCTTCATGTTTGGTTCGACAAGATAGCGCGAATCGCCCAGACGTTTGTGACGTTGGCTTCGCTCGAGCAGCTTGGCTTCGACGAAGTCGTGCCCGGTGCCCTCGACTATCTCTTTGGAGAAACGCGTGTGCAACTCGTCGAAGAGGGCGCGATCGCCCCAGACATATCGCGCTTCAAGAACGGCCGTGCGAATCGTGACATCACTTTTGGCAAGCCGGATGCACTCATCGACGGACCGCGTCGACTGACCAACAGTGAGCCCGAGGTCCCAAAGGAAATAGAGTAAGCACTCGACAACTTGCTCGCCCCAAGCCGTCAGTTTGTAGGGATAGAGGAACAAAAGATCGACGTCGGAGTAGGGCGCCATTTCCGAGCGGCCATAACCACCAACGGCAACCATCGACAGACGTTCCTGCGCGGTGGGATTGGTCGCCCGGTAGACATGGTGCGATGCGTGATCATAAAGCGCCCGCACAATCTGATCGATTAAAAAGGCGTTGGCGCGGGCTGTATCAAGGCCGCCGCGTCCGGTTTCAAATTG
>JAPKDI010000326.1 GCA_026421105.1 Alphaproteobacteria bacterium
GCCCGCCGTGCCGGTATGCGCTACGCCCTGATCCATTTCTTTGGCGGCGTGGTGCTGATGATCGGTCTGATTGGGCATATCAGTGAAACCGGCAGTGTCACGTTCGAGGCGATGCAAGCCGATTCATGGGCTCGCTGGTTGATACTGGGCGGCTTCCTGATCAATGCGGGTGCGTGGCCGATTTCGTCGTGGATCCCTGACGCCTATCCCGAAGCCTCACCCACCGGCATGGTCTTTCTGTCGGCGTTCACCACGAAGACGGCGGTATTCGTGCTGCTAGTCGGCTTTCCCGGCACCCAGGCGCTCATCTATGTCGGCCTATTCATGGTGTTTTACGGAATCATCTACGCCCTGTTGGAAAACGACATGAGGCGCATCTTAGCCTACAGCATCGTCAATCAGGTCGGGTTCATGGTGACGGCCATCGGTATCGGCACTGAGTTGGCGCTGAATGGAGCGGCATCACACGCCTTTGCGCACATCATCTACAAGGGCCTGTTGTTGATGTCGGCCGGCTCCGTCCTTTACATGACCGGCAAGCGTAAGTGCACCGACTTGGGCGGGCTATTTCAGAGCATGCCAATTACGGCAACCTGCGGGATCATCGGCGCGCTGGCAATCTCCGCATTTCCGTTGACGTCGGGTTTCGTCAGCAAGTCCATGATTAGTCAGAGCGCCGCCGACCAACACATGTTCTGGGTGTGGATGCTGCTGACCGCCGCCTCGGCCGGCGTATTCCTGCATGCCGGGATCAAATTCCCTTGGTTCGTGTTTTTCCAAAAAGACTCCGGCCTGCGTCCGCCCGACCCGCCGTGGACGATGCGAGCAGCCATGATCTTCTTCGCGGCCTTGTGCTTACTGATCGGCATCTTCCCGCAGCCGCTGTACGCCCTACTCCCCTTCCCCGTAGAATTTGTGCCCTATACCGGTGCGCATGTGGTCGCACAGTTGCAGCTGTTGCTATTCTCCGGCCTAGCATTCTTTTTGCTGCTACCACTGATGAAGCGGACTCTGACGGTGAGCCTTGACGTCGATTGGTTATACCGACGCCTCGCGCCTGCCATCGTGCGTTGGATCAGTCGCGACCTGCAGGAACTCACCGAAGGCGTATTCGGCGGCACGCGGGCACAACTCACCGCAATTGTCGACTCGGTGGCGCACTATCATGGCCCGACGAGCCTGTTGGCACGGACGCTCCCGCCGGGTCAGACGGTGTTTTGGGTCTTGGTGATATTGGCATCGTTCCTGGTCTTTAACTTCAGCTAGCCCTGGGGGTAATAGAACCCTGAATCAGGCAGACCACCGCCAACTAACGCCGGTGAGGCCGCTATTAGCACCTCGTAAAAAAACTCAAGATCGTCGCGAGCTTCGGCCCCAGTGAGCGATATCCAACTAGTGGCCTGCAAAAAATGCGCGATGACCGGTGCCTCGAGCCCGAGTAGCGGCGCACCCAGGGCCCCTGCTGCATCGGGGTTCGCCGCAATCCAAGCAAGCGCATCCTCCATCACGGTGAGGAGCACCTTGGTCTCGGTGTCTGTCAGGTCCTGCGGGACAACGGTGCCGGCCTGGGGAAAACGCGGCGGGCGACCGGTAAGCGCCGCCCATTCCAGCTGCAAATCCAACATGCGGTGCGCGCCTTCCGCCGCGGCGGCACTCGCCACGGGTTCGGGAAGCACGGCGACGTCGCACGCCCCCGATAGGACCGCGTCTTTTGCGGCAAGGTAGGAATCTTGAAAAACAATAGTTGAGTCTGCCTCCAAGTCCAACGGCACGCGACCGGCCAGGGTCGAGAAGATCGTATCCGGCATGTTGCCTTTGAGCGGGATCGCGATCGTTTTGCCGCGCAGTGCTTGCCAATCTGGCGCCATCGGTGCGTGCGATAGGACGTGCAGAATGCCCCACATGTTGACGCAGAGCATACGGAGCGGCGTGCCGCCGTTATAGAGCGTTGCGGCGAGATTGGTCGGGATGATACTCAGATCGACTGCGCCCGATTCCACATCTGCGTGCATGGCTTTGGCATCAGGCCACGTTGCGAAGGTTACCTCGGAAAAGGCTGTGACAAGCCGCGCATCTTGCGCAGCGCGAGCGAGAATGATCGACGGAGGAACTTTGAGCGCGCGAATGCGTAGCGCGCGCGGCATCAGCGCGAGGGTGTCTTTGCGGCGGCCCCGTAGCGAGCCTGCGCCTCTTCAGCGGAGAGAATGCGGCGTACGCCGGCACCGACCCGGG
>JAPKDI010000020.1 GCA_026421105.1 Alphaproteobacteria bacterium
TGGCTAGTCGGGCTTGGTTCCGATCGAGAACCTCCTGATCCCGCTGCACAGCAATGGCGCGCTTCTTATTCATAACGCCACCGGTACCGGCAGGTATCAGGCGTCCCACGATGACATTCTCTTTGAGGCCCACCAGGGGATCGATTTTCCCTGAGACTGCGGCCTCTGTGAGAACTCTTGTAGTTTCCTGGAACGACGCCGCCGAGAAGAAGGATTTGGTCTGAAGCGACGCCTTGGTAATCCCCAGGAGGATTGGCTCCGACGTCGCCGGATTGAGACCTTCTGCCTCCGCCTCTTTGTTGACGTCAGCGAATTCCTCGCGATCGACGTGCTCGCCTTTGAGTAAGGTTGTATCGCCCGACGTCAAGATTTCGACCTTCTGCAGCATCTGACGGCAAATCACCTCGATGTGCTTATCGTCAATCCTGACGCCCTGAAGGCGGTAGACCTCCTGAATCTCGAACACCAGGTAGGCCGCCAGCGCCTCAACACCGAGCACCCGCAGAATATCGTGCGGCACCGGATTGCCATCGAGGAGCAAGTCGCCCTTGGACACGAAGTCGCCCTCTTGGACAGCAATGTGCTTACCCTTTGGAATGAGATATTCCACCGGATCGCCGCCGTCGATCGGGTTCACAATGATCCGCCGCTTGTTCTTGAAGTCCTTGCCGTATTCGACGGTGCCTTCCGACTCCGCCATGACAGCATGATCTTTAGGCATACGCGCTTCGAAGAGCTCGGCCACACGTGGAAGGCCGCCCGTGATGTCACGTGTTTTGCTCGATTCACGCGGGATCCTCGCCAGCACGTCGCCGGCGTTAACGTTTTGCCCATCGGCAATCGACAAGATCGCGTCAACCGAGAGGAAATAACGGGCCTCAATGCCGTTCGCCATCGTGATGACTTCGCCTTCCTCATCGCGCAGCGTGATCCGGGGACGTAGCTCCGCACCGCGGGGCTGCTGACGCCAGTCGACGACCACTTTGCTGGCGATGCCGGTCGCTTCATCCACGACATCGCGCATGGACACACCCTCGACTAGATCGCGATATGTAGCGACGCCTTCACGCTCAGTAATGATCGGAATCGTGTACGGATCCCATTGGGCAAGCTTTTCGCCCTTCGTGACCTCGCCGTCATCGTCAACGAGCAGGCGCGATCCGTAGGGGACCTTGTGCCGCCCACGTTCACGCCCATCAGGATCTATGACGATAACTTCGGTATTGCGGCCCATCACAATGAGATGGCCCTTCGAGTCCTTGACGATGTTTCGGTTCTCGATCCGCGCCGTGCCGGAATACGCGGCCTCAGCACCGGTTTGTTCGGCCAACTGTGCGGTTCCGCCGATATGGAAGGTACGCATGGTTAGCTGCGTGCCCGGCTCCCCGATCGACTGAGCAGCAATAACGCCCACAGCCTCACCTATATTGACGGGTGTTCCGCGTGCCAGGTCGCGACCATAGCAATGGCCGCAAACGCCGCTCTTACTCTCACACGTCAGGACGGATCGGATCAGAATCGATTCAACCCCCGCACGTTCGACGTCGAGAATGTGGGCTTCCACCATTGTCTCGCCCGCCACGACCAAGACCTCACCGGATAGTGGATCGACCACATCAACAGCCGGAGTGCGCCCCAAGATACGCTCCCCGAGCGACACGATTACCTCGCCGCCTTCGAGAACTTCTTTGATCGTCAGGCCGTCGGTGCTGCCACAATCTCGCTCAACGATGATGCAGTCCTGGGAAACATCAACCAATCGCCGTGTGAGGTATCCAGAGTTAGCCGTTTTCAACGCGGTATCAGCCAAGCCCTTGCGGGCACCGTGGGTCGAGTTGAAGTACTCGAGAACCGAGAGGCCTTCTTTGAAGTTAGAGATGATCGGGGTCTCGATGATTTCACCCGACGGCTTGGCCATCAGGCCGCGCATGCCAGCGAGCTGCTTCATCTGGGCAACGGAACCGCGCGCACCAGACTGCGCCATCATGAAGATCGAATTTACGTTCTTGTCACCGTTGTCAGTGCCTTTATCGTCGCTCGACATCCCCTTCATCATTTCGTCGGCCACTTTTTCGGTGCATTGAGACCAGGCGTCGACAACCTTGTTGTACTTCTCACCCTGAGTAATAAGACCATCGAGGTACTGAAGTTCGTACTCTTTGACGAGTTCCCGGGTGTCATCGACCAATTTGATCTTGGCAGTAGGGATAACCATGTCGTCTTTACCAAACGAAATGCCGGCTCGCGCCGCGTTTGAGAAACCAAGGGTCATCAAACGGTCGGCAAACAACACGGTCTCTTTTTGACCACAATGACGGTAGACCTCGTCGATCACTTGGCTGATCTCTTTCTTGGTCAGCAGTCGGTTGATCAACGCAAACGGCAGTTTCTCATGGCGCGGCAGGATGTCCGACAAGAGCATCCGGCCGGGTGTCGTTTCGACAACGAGGCGCACCGAGGCACCGTCTGCATCGACGGTGTAATAGCGCGCTTTGATTCGGGCATGCAGAGCCACCGCGCCAGTCTCCAGCGCGTGCTCGATTTCGGCGACGGTCGCGAACGTCATGCCTTCGCCAACTTCACCGGACTGTGCAATCGTCATGTAGTAAAGCCCGAGCACGATATCCTGTGACGGCACAATGATCGGCTTGCCATTAGCTGGGCTGAGGATGTTGTTTGTCGACATCATCAGAACGCGCGCCTCGAGCTGCGCCTCAAGCGAGAGAGGCACGTGAACAGCCATCTGATCGCCATCGAAATCGGCGTTGAAAGCCGTGCAAACCAGCGGGTGTAGCTGAATCGCTTTGCCTTCGATCAAGACCGGCTCGAACGCCTGAATGCCAAGACGGTGCAACGTTGGCGCCCGGTTGAGCAAAACCGGATGCTCTCGAATCACTTCTTCCAAGATATCCCATACCTCGGGACGCTCGGTCTCGACCAGTTTTTTGGCCATCTTTATAGTGGCGGCCATGCCGTAGTGTTCCAGCCGCGAGTAGACAAATGGCTTGAAGAGCTCCAACGCCATCTTCTTCGGCAAGCCACACTGGTGAAGTTTGAGTTCTGGCCCCACAACGATCACCGAGCGGCCCGAGTAATCGACGCGCTTGCCGAGCAGGTTCTGGCGGAAACGTCCCTGCTTTCCCTTGAGCATATCTGCCAGCGACTTCAACGGCCGTTTGTTAGTGCCGGTAATAACGCGACCGCGACGGCCGTTGTCGAACAGCGCATCAACCGATTCTTGAAGCATACGCTTTTCGTTGCGGACGATGATGTCCGGCGCGCGCAACTCGATCAGGCGCTTTAGACGGTTGTTGCGGTTGATCACCCGGCGGTAGAGGTCGTTGAGATCCGACGTTGCGAACCGACCACCATCGAGCGGAACCAACGGACGCAGATCCGGCGGTATCACCGGAATCACTGTGAGAATCATCCACTCCGGACGGTTACCGGATTTGATGAACGACTCAACCAGCTTGAGTCTTTTGATCAGTTTCTTGGGTTTGACAGTCGACGTGGTCTCGATCAACTCAGTCCGAATATCTTCGCGGGCTTTTTCGAGGTCCATCGCGATAAGAAGTTCACGAATGGCCTCGGCGCCAATGCCAGCAGTAAAGCTCTCTTCGCCGTACTCGTCCTGCGCGTCGAGAAACTCCTCCTCGGTCATCATCTGAAATTTTTGCAACGGCGTCAGGCCTGAGTCGACGACGATGTATTGCTCGAAGTAAAGAACCCGCTCAAGATTCTTGAGCGTCATATCGAGCATCATGCCGATGCGTGACGGAAGGGATTTCAGGAACCAGATATGCGCAACCGGCGAGGCCAACTCGATATGACCCATGCGCTCGCGACGCACCCGGCTAAGTGTGACTTCAACACCGCACTTTTCGCAGACAATACCCCGGTACTTCATCCTCTTGTATTTGCCGCAAAGGCACTCGTAATCCTTTACGGGGCCAAAGATGCGCGCGCAGAACAACCCGTCCCGCTCAGGCTTGAACGTCCGGTAGTTGATGGTTTCCGGCTTTTTTATCTCACCAAACGACCACGACATGATCCGTTCGGGGCTGGCGATCGAAATCTTGATTTGATCGAAGCTCTGAACGCCCTCGACCTGACCAAAAAAGCGCATCAACTCATTCATTAGCCTAATCCTTCCACGCTCTTATCAAGAGCTGGGCTTTCGCCCAAAAACCGTGTTTCTTGAACTAACCCTATACGCTTTGAGACAATTCGACGTTGAGGCCGAGGGAGCGAAGCTCCTTGACCAATACGTTGAATGATTCGGGAACGCCCGCCTCGAATGTGTCGTCACCCTGGACAATGGCCTCATAGACCTTTGTCCTGCCGGCAACGTCATCCGATTTGACCGTCAGCATTTCCTGCAACGTGTACGCCGCGCCATATGCCTGCAATGCCCAAACTTCCATCTCACCGAAGCGCTGTCCGCCAAACTGAGCTTTACCACCCAGCGGCTGCTGGGTAACCAGGCTGTACGGACCGATCGACCGTGCATGGATCTTGTCGTCCACCAAGTGGTGGAGCTTGAGCATATAGATGTAGCCAACCGTCACCTTCCGGGCGAACTGCTCACCCGTCCGGCCATCGATCAACGATACTTGCCCAGAAGTATCGAGGCCTGCACGATCCAGCAGCTCAACAATGTCGACTTCGTGCGCTCCGTCGAATACCGGTGTCGCCATCGGAACACCTGGAGTTAGGTTCACACCAAGTTCCATCAGTTCGGGTTCGGACATCGGAGCAATGGCACGGTTGTATTGGTCCTTGCCGTACAGACCTTCCAGCTCCTTGCGCAGCGGATCGGAAGAGTGTCCTGCTTTGCACTCATCGACCATTTCGCCGATCTGCCGACCGAGACGCGCCGATGCCCACCCCAAGTGGGTTTCAAGAATTTGCCCGACGTTCATACGCGAAGGCACACCCAATGGGTTCAGCACGACATCGACCTGCGTGCCATCTTCGAGGTGCGGCATATCTTCGATCGGCACAATTTTCGAAATAACACCTTTATTGCCGTGGCGGCCGGCCATCTTGTCGCCAGGCTGAAGCTTGCGCTTCACCGCTACGAACACCTTGACCATCTTCATGACGCCCGGCAGCAATTCGTCGCCACGCTGAAGTTTCTCGACCTTATTCTCGAAGCGGGCCTGCAGGGCCGCCTCGGCTGAGTCAAACTGCGTCTTCAGCCGTTCGGTAGCATCTGCCGTCGGCGATTCTTGCACTCCAATTTGCCACCACTGACCAGGGGTGACTTGGCTCAGGGCTTCCTCGGTGATTTTGCCGAGAGGAAATCCGGTTGGGCCGCTGGTTGAGGTCTTCCCGGTCAGCATTTCCTTCAAGCGATGAAAGGTATTGCTCTCCAGGATAGCCTTTTCGTCATCTTTATCCTTCGCGAGCGCCTTGATCTCCTCGCGCTCAATCGCTAAAGCGCGCTCATCTTTTTCAACGCCGTGACGGTTGAAGACTCGAACCTCTACGACCGTACCGGTAACGCTCGGTGGGAGACGCAACGAAGTATCGCGGACGTCAGATGCTTTTTCACCAAAAATGGCGCGCAGGAGTTTTTCTTCCGGCGTCATCGGCGATTCGCCTTTCGGCGTGACCTTACCAACCAGAATGTCCGCTGGTCCGACGTTGGCACCGACATAAACGATACCGGCTTCGTCGAGGCTATTTAGGGCCTCTTCCCCAACATTCGGGATATCACGGGTGATCTCTTCTTGCCCCAGCTTAGTGTCCCGGGCCATCACCTCGAATTCTTCGAGGTGGATCGACGTAAACACATCGTCTCGGACGATGCGTTCCGAAATTAGAATCGAATCTTCGAAGTTGTAGCCATTCCATGGCATGAACGCGACCAAGACATTGCGCCCCAGCGCCAGCTCGCCCAGATCAGTCGAAGGCCCATCGGCAATGATGTCGCCCGCATCGACGCGGTCCCCCATCCTCACCAACGGGCGTTGGTTGATGCAAGTGTTCTGGTTCGAGCGTTGAAACTTCAGCAGGTTGTAGATGTCGACACCTGGCGATGCCAGATCGTCATCGCTATCGGCGCGCACGACAATGCGCGTCGCGTCGACCTGACTAACGACACCGGTCCGACGCGCAATTGCGGTCACGCCCGAGTCGCGTGCGACAACCTCTTCCATTCCAGTACCTACCAGCGGAGCCTCGGCACGAATGAGCGGCACTGCTTGCCGTTGCATATTCGAGCCCATGAGCGCCCGGTTGGCGTCATCGTTCTCCAAGAACGGAATGAGCGCTGCAGCGACTGAGACAAGCTGCTTCGGCGCCACGTCCATGTAGTTGATGCCCTCAGGACGCACCATGACGAAGTCGCCGCCGGCACGACAGCTGACAAGGTCAGCCGTGAACCTGCCACCGTTGTCGAGGTCAGCGTTGGCCTGCGCAATCGTGTAGCGCCCCTCTTCCATTGCCGACAAGTAGACAACATCGTCGCCAATCTTTCCGTCGACCACCTTGCGGTAGGGGCTCTCAATGAACCCGTATTTATTCACGCGTGCGTACGTCGCGAGCGAGTTGATCAGACCGATATTCGGTCCTTCGGGCGTTTCAATCGGGCAGACCCGGCCGTAGTGGGTGGGATGAACATCGCGCACCTCAAAGCCGGCGCGCTCACGTGTCAGACCGCCCGGGCCTAGCGCGGACAGCCGCCGCTTGTGGGTGATCTCCGCCAACGGATTCGTCTGATCCATGAACTGGCTGAGCTGGCTCGATCCAAAAAACTCGCGGACCGCGGCAGCGGCCGGCTTAGCGTTAATCAGGTCGTGCGGCATGACGGTATCGATCTCAACCGAGCTCATGCGCTCACGGATCGCTCGCTCCATGCGCAACAGGCCGATGCGATACTGGTTTTCCATCAGTTCGCCGACTGAGCGCACGCGGCGATTGCCAAGGTGATCGATGTCATCGATTTCCCCGCGCCCGTCTTTCAGACCAACCAGCGTGTTGAGGATCGACAAAATATCTTCTTTACGGAGAACCCGCAGCTGATCGTCAGTTTCAAAGCCGAGCCGGGCATTCATCTTGACACGACCAACCGGCGACAAGTCGTAGCGCTCGGAATCAAAGAACAGACTCTTGAAGAGATTTTTTGCGGTCTCCTCCGTCGGCGGCTCGCCTGGGCGCATTACCCGATAGACCTCAATTAACGCGCGCTCGCGGTCGGTAACCTTGTCTGCCTCAAGTGTGTTGCGGACGTAGGGTCCAATGGTGAGATCGACGTCGAGTGTCGACAACTCAGTGACGCCCGCTTCGATGAGGACGGCAATCAATTCTTCGGTCAACTCTTCGCCGGCCTCGACATGGATGCGGCCGGTCGAGTCGTCGACTAAATCGACCCCCATGTACCGGCCAATCAACTCCTCTGACGGAACCAAGAGCTCATCAACGCCGGCGGCCTCTAGTTTGCTCAGCACCCGACCCGTGATCTTGGTCCCCGCTTCAATCGCGACGCGACCGGACTTCGTGTTGATCATGTCGCGCGTTGCTTTTTGCCCGCGTAGGCGCTCCGCATTGAGCGGCACCTTCCAGCTATCGCGTTTGGCGTCATAGACGTAGTTCACACGGGCATAGAACTCGTCAAGAATCTCTTCATGCCGCATGCCGAGGGCAAAGAGCAACGTGGTCGCCGGCAGCTTGCGGCGACGATCGATGCGGACATGGATGATGTCTTTCGCGTCAAACTCGAAGTCGAGCCAAGAGCCCCGATATGGGATGACCCGTGCGGCAAAAAGAAACTTGCCCGATGAATGCGTCTTACCCTTGTCATGGTCGAAGAACACGCCCGGCGAACGGTGCATCTGACTGACGATCACGCGCTCCGTGCCGTTGACGATGAACGTACCGTTTTGCGTCATCATCGGCATGTCGCCCATGTAGACATCTTGCTCTTTGATATCGAGGACCGAGCGAGAACCGGTCTCTTCATCAACTTCAAAAACAATCAGCCGCAGCGTGACTTTGAGCGGTGCCGCATACGTCATGCCGCGTTGCTGGCACTCTTCCGTATCGTACTTGGGGTGCTCGAGTTCATATTTGACGAACTCCAGCGACGAAGTCTCCGAGAAGTCAGCAATAGGAAAGACCGACTTGAACACTGCTTGCAGGCCGGTGTCCGAGCGATCTACGTTCAGGACTCCTAGTTGCAGGAAGGCAGCCCACGAGCTCTTTTGCACCTCGATCAGATTCGGCATCGACGTTGCCGCCGCAATGCGACCGAAATCCTTGCGAACCCTTTTACGACCGGTGAAGGACACTGACATACCCGCTCCTATAGACCCGCTAGTATTTCCGCATCGCGCTGTGGGTCTGCGCGCGAAACGCGTGGACCGGCCCGGCGGAATCCGATTCCGCCGGCCGGCCTATGGGGTAACGCCCCCGCGTCGTGTGCTGCTCGCCTAAGCGAACCGCGATGTGCATCGCTCGACTATTTGACCTCAACAGTCGCGCCTGCGCCCTCAAGTTGCTCTTTGATCTTGGCAGCTTCGTCTTTGGAAACGCCTTCCTTGACTTCCTTCGGCGCCGCCTCGACGAGATCTTTCGCTTCTTTCAAGCCAAGGCCTGTGATTGCACGGACCTCCTTGATCACGTTGATCTTCTTCTCGCCGAACGACGCTAGAACAACCGTAAATTCGGTTTGCTCTTCTTCAGCTTCACCAGGGGCTGCTGCCCCTGCAGCCGCTACAGCTACTGGCGCCGCTGCGGAAACACCCCACTTCTCTTCGAGAAGCTTGGACAATTCCGCTGCCTCGAGGACCGTTAGGACCGAGAGGTCTTCAGCAATTTTTTCGATATCAGCCATTGTTTTGTTCACTCCTTAATTCGAAACCGTTGGAGTCTTTCGACTCACGCCGCATCCTTGGACCCATACGCCCCGAAAACTCGGGCAAGCTGTCCTGCCGGTGCCTGCAACACGCCTGCGATCTTGGTCGCCGGTGCCTGCAAGAGACCCACAATTTTGCCCCGCAACTCGTCGAGGGACGGTAGTTCGGCCAAAGCCTCAACACCGCCAACGTCGAGCAAGGTTTGTCCCATCGCGCCACCGATAATGACAAGCTGATCGTTTGCCTTGGCGAACTTGGCCGCGACCCTTGCGGGGGCGACCACGTCATCCGAGTAAGCGATCGCTGTCGGACCGGTAAGGAAGTCCGATAGGGATTCGTATGGTGTACCGCGGAGTGCGAGCTTTGTGAGCCGGTTCTTGGCGACCTTGAAGTTGGCCCCTGCCTCACGCATCTTCCGCCGCAAATCGGTCAGCTGCGCCACCGTCAATCCCGTATTTTGGGTGACGACAACGGCAGCTGTGCTGCTGAAGACCTCGTTGAGCGAGGCGACCGTCTTCTCTTTCTCTGTTCGGTCCACTTCTGCTCTCCATCGGTGGCCGGCGCGGAAACCGTGTCGGCCTGGTTGCACACATGGGCGTTTCGACGAAACGCCCGACTTGCCTGCCCCAGGGTTTCCAACGCCAGGCGAAATAAAAACTCGCCGAACGCTCTGACCACTGTCTATGCAGGCGATGTTTCCACCATTACACCGCCTCGCGGCGGCACCTGCAGTCTCGGACAGGTTTGGACCTTACGGTCCAGTTTCGGCGGATCACTCCGCCGGAACGCTGTCTTCTCGGCCCTAGTGCCGCCTCAGCCCAACAGGCTGGGAACGTCCACTTTGATACCAGGCCCCATCGTCGAACTGACGATGACCTTCTTCATATAGACGCCCTTCGCGCCGGACGGCTTGGCCCGGCTGATCGCCGTAGCGAACGCCTTGGTGTTTTCAGTCAGGGCTTCCTTGGTGAAACTAGCCTTGCCGATACCGGCGTGAATCACACCCGCCTTTTCAACTCGAAACTCGACTTGACCGCCCTTGGCATCCTCTACCGCCTTCGCAACGTCCGGCGTCACTGTGCCCAATTTAGGATTTGGCATCAGGCCACGCGGGCCCAGCACTTTCCCGAGGCGCCCAACGATCGCCATCATGTCCGGCGTCGCGATGCACCGATCGAAAGGAATATCACCGCCCTGGACTCGCTCGGCGAGATCCTCGGCGCCTACCACGTCGGCACCGGCAGCCATTGCCGCCTCGGCTTTATCGCCCCGAGCGAAAACGCCAACCCGCACCGAACGTCCGGTGCCATTCGGGAGCGACACCACACCACGAACCATTTGATCAGCGTGGCGCGGATCAACCCCGAGGTTCATCGCGATTTCAATCGTTTCGTCGAACTTGGCGGTAGCCAGCTGTTTTGCTAGATCGATCGCCTCTTCAATCGGATACGCCCGATCACGATCCAAGCCATCGACGATCTTTGCCAGTCTTCTTACAGTTTTCGTCATGACTACCCCAACACCTCGATACCCATGGAGCGCGCCGAGCCTTTTATCATCTCGACCGCTGCATCGACATCGTATGCATTCAAGTCGACCATCTTGCTCTCGGCGATCTCACGCAATTGCGCCTGCGTCACGCGACCCACCGTCTCACGACCTACGAGTTTGGCGCCCTTTTCAATTTTCGCGGCCTTCTTCAGGAAATAGGACACCGGCGGCGTTTTGGTCTCGAAGCTGAACGATTTGTCGGTAAAAACGGTAATGGTGGTCGGAATCGGGATGCCCGGGTCCATGCTCTGTGTCGCCGCATTGAAGGCCTTGCAGAACTCCATGATCGCGACGCCGCGTTGGCCGAGCGCTGGACCAATCGGCGGCGACGGATTCGCCTGCCCGGCGGGCACCTGTAGCTTGATGTACCCAGAAATCTTCTTTGCCATTCTCTAACCCTTCCTGCGCCGGCATTCCGGCTTTTGGGTGCGCGGTACGACCATGGCCGGTCTCCCGCACGAATTCTTCATAGCTTCTCTACCTGTGTGTACTCAAGTTCTACCGGTGTCGCACGACCAAAGATAGAGACGGCGACCTTCAGACGCTCCCGCTCTTCGTCTACATCTTCAACCAAGCCGTTGAACGAGGTGAACGGACCGTCCGCGACACGAACCTGCTCACCCACTTCGAACGCAATCGACGACTTCGGTCGCTCAATGCCCTCTTGCACCTGATGCAAGATGCGATCGACTTCAACCTGGCTAATCGGTGACGGCTTCGACGCCGCGCCAAGAAACCCGGTGACCTTTGGGGTGTTCTGAATCAGATGGTAGGTTTCGTCGGTCATTTCCATCTTAGCCAAGACATATCCCGGGAAGAATTTGCGCTTAGCGCTTACCTTTTTCCCGCGCCGCATTTCGATGACTTCTTCCGTCGGAACCAAGACATCCTCAATGAGCTCGTCTAGGCCCATCAAATCGGCCTGCTCAAGAATCGACTGACGCACTTTGTCCTCAAAGCCGGAAAAGGCGTGAACGATGTACCAACGCTGGGCCACAATCAGCCTCCCAGACCTAGAATGGCGCGAATGCCAAACGCAAAAATCTGGTCCACAACAAAAAAGAAGATCGAAAACAAGACGACCATAATGATGACCATAACAACCGACACAACGGTTTCCCGGCGCGTCGGCCACGTCACTTTCGAGGTTTCCTGACGGACCTGCCGCAGGAACTCAACGGGATTGGGTTTAGCCATCTACTATCTTCTTAATCCTTGGCAGGAGTGGAGGGACTCGAACCCACAACCCCCGGTTTTGGAGACCGGTGCTCTAGCCAGTTGAGCTACACTCCTAAGGCCTCTTACTCAATGACTGAAGCAACGACGCCGGCACCGACGGTGCGGCCACCTTCTCGGATAGCGAAGC
>JAPKDI010000327.1 GCA_026421105.1 Alphaproteobacteria bacterium
CAATCCATCGCCTTATTAGTTCTCGGGTCTGTCGGCGCGCGGTGGGCCCGTCGGCCGCCGCAAAATCGGCGAGCCATCCGAACTCGTGACATCGCATGATCCAAGTCGCCCCAAGATCGCTCATCCGCCACGGCGCTTCGGCAGCGCTTTCGACGGTGTGGCCGTCAAGCGTGTAACGGCCCTGGAACATCGCGTTGGCCTTGATCGCTGAACCCGAAACCACCGTTGGCGGTGTCCACGCGATGGTGGGATCGCCGCCGCGCCTCAGGGAGGCCTGATAGAAATTCGTTCGGAAAACTGTGGTCGCGAGCTGTCGGCGCCATCGCGGCACAGAAGGCGCCGCCGCAATTTCGATCGGCGTTGATAGCGCGTACCCCGGCCCAGCGTCCGCCGTCACTAGGTGCCGCACCTCAGCGCTTGAATGTTTTGGGCATAAGACTTTGTATCGCCTGAAAACACTGCGGTCCCCGCAACAAGGATGTTGGCGCCAGCAGCGATCGCGCCCGTTGCGGTATCGGGGGTGATTCCACCATCGACCTCAAGATCAATGGATCGTCCGCTCGCAGTGATCATCTCGCGAATTTGGGCGATCTTCGCGTTCTGAGACGCGATGAATTTCTGCCCGCCGAAACCGGGGTTGACCGACATCACAAGAACAAGGTCGATGCCCGCCAAGACGTTATCGAGCGTCTCAGCGGGTGTTCCAGGGTTAAGTGCGACGCCTGCTTTCTTGCCAAGCGATTTGATGAGTTGAATTGTGCGGTGCACGTGCGGCCCGGCCTCTGGGTGAACCGTGATGATATCGGCACCCGCCTCCGCGAACGCCGGCACAAGCGGGTCAACTGGCGAGATCATCAAGTGAACATCGAACAGGAGTTTCGTGTGTGGCCGCAGCGCTGCGACGACGCTCGGCCCGATTGTGAGATTTGGCACAAAGTGTCCGTCCATCACATCGATATGGATGAGATCGGCGCCGGCAGCTTCAACGGCCCGAATTTCTTCAGCAAGACGCGCGAAATCAGCGGCAAGGATGGACGGTGCGACCTGGACGGTCTGGGACATGCCCCTTCGTAACAAGTTCAGGACTCGGCTGCAACGACCTCATGTAGGCTTGCGGAACCGCGCGATGAAGAAGCCGTCCATTCCACCGATATCGTCACGAAGGAATGGCAGTGTTTGAAGGTCGCCGTCTGAATCAGGCTCAACGAAGCCTTGGGTCTCGGCCGGGGTGATCGGCGCCCGCTCGGCGTCGCCTTCAGCGATGAACGTGCCAGCTTGTTGCTTTCCCTCGTCGGGCTGCAGGGAACAGACGGCATAAACCAAATGCCCGCCGGGGCGCACCAGGCGCCACGCCGCCGCTAGAAGCTCGCTTTGCATTGCTGCTGCTTGCGCCACATCGGTCGGACGTTTCAGCCACGGGATATCAGGGTGTCGCCGAATATTGCCGGTCGCGGTGCAAGGTGCGTCGAGGAGTACTGCATCAAATAGCCGATCGTCCGACGGTTGCCACGTTCGCGCATCTGCGACGGCAAGGGCGGCTGATAGTCCGAGACGGGACAAATTGTCGCCGAGGCGTGCCAGACGGATTGGATCGATATCCAGTGCCGTAACGGTCGCTCCGGTGCTCGCCAACTGTGCGGTCTTGCCCCCGGGCGCGGCGCAAAGATCGGCAATATGGGCCGTCGTCGGACTGTCCAAGGAGGCGAGAAGAATTCTTGCGGGCAACGACGCGGCAACGTCTTGTACCCACCAGGCGCCATCCTCAAAGCCCTCAAGCGTCGGCACATTCTGGGCGCGTGGAAGACGGATCGTACCGGGGATAAGAATCTGTCCATCCAATGTCTCTGCCCATTGAACGGAATCGCCTGCGGTGGCAATCGTAAGATCAAGCGGTGGCTCGGTCTGATGTGCCCTGCCGATGCGCGCTGCGGCGTCTGGTCCATAGGCCTTCACCCACGACGCCCAAAGCCAACCCGGGACATTGACGCTTGGATCAGTCGGTGGCTCCCCCTCTTTTGCCGATACAAAGCGGCGGCTGATCGCATTAACCAGCGGACCATATCGACCGGTGGTACGTTTCGCCTGCTCAACCGCGCAATTGACGACGGCGTGACTGGCCGTCCCGATGAAGGCGGTCTGCGCCGCGGCGATTCGCAAGATGTGTTGCACGTCCAGCGCTTTCCGCGGCAACGGTCGTTGCAGTAG
>JAPKDI010000328.1 GCA_026421105.1 Alphaproteobacteria bacterium
CTGCCGTGGCATCTGTACGATCCTCGTGGGCGGCAAATGGCCCTTGAGGCGTCCTATGACGCCATGCAGAGCGCGTTGGAATGCGCCGGGAGCGCTACTGCCGCCGAGCAGGCGCTAATCAATGCCCTGCCCGCCCGCTATCCACAACGCGAAGCTATCGAAGATATGGCACCGTGGGACAAAGCCTACACGCATGAAATGCGCCAGGTGCACACAACCTATCCGAATGATCTCGATGTGCGCGCAGTATTCGTTGAGTCGATTATGAACGAGACGCCTTGGAAGATGTGGGACCTGCCTTGTGGATTACCTGCCGAAGGTGCGGGCACAGACGAGGCTATGGGCGTGCTCGAATCAGCATTCTCGGACAATCCGGCGTCCTGGGATCATCCCGGCGTTTTGCATCTCTACGTACATTTGATGGAGATGTCGCCGTTCCCACAACGCGCGCTTCGTGCTGGCGATCGTTTACGTGAGATCGTGCCTGATTCGGGGCACCTCATCCACATGCCGACGCATATTGACGTGCTGTGCGGACACTACCGCGATGTGCTCGCCTATAACCAGAAAGCGCTCGGGCCGGACCGCCGCTTTCTGGCGTATTCCGATGATCCTGGAATCTATCTCGTCTACGTTATTCACAACTTTCACTTTGCCATTTATGGCGCGATGTTCCTTGGCCAGTACGCGCCAGCCATAGCCGCTGCGGAAGAATTAATAGCAACCATTCCTGAAGCCGCCCTGCGCATCGAGTCGCCTCCAATGGCGGACTTTCTGGAAGCTTATCTGACCATGAAGCAGCACGTGCTCGTTCGCTTCGGCAAATGGAACGAGATCATTGAGCAATCTTTACCCGAGGATCAGGAACTGTATTGCTCGAACGTTGCGATGATCCACTACGCCAAGGCGGTCGCCCATTCAGCGCTCGGTCATGTTGAAGACGCCGAGTCTGAGAAAGCGCTCTTCATGGCAGCCAAGTCCCGTGTACCGGACAGTCGGCGCGTACATAACAACACTGTGGTTGACCTGTTGGGCGTGGCTGAGTCAATGCTAAATGGAGAACTCGAATACCGTAAGGGCAACTTTGATATGGCTTTTGCACATCTGCGACGGTCAGTAGAACTTGATGACAACCTGCCTTATGACGAACCGTGGGGCTGGATGCAGCCGGCGCGCCACGCGCTCGGTGCATTGCTGCTCGAACAGGGACGAGTCGAGGAAGCCGAGGCGGTTTACCGTAGCGACCTTGGTCTCGATGGCAAACTCAGCCGCGCTTGTCAGCATCCTGACAACTTGTGGTCACTGCATGGACTGCATGAATGTTTGATCCGACGCAACGAGACCGTGGAAGTGACGCTTATCAAACAACGTCTTAATCTCGCCGCAGCGCGCGCAGAAATTCCAATCAAGGCATCGTGTTTCTGCCGGCAGGTTGCAATGGCTGCTGACTAACGCAAACCTAGCGGGAAGACTGGGTCGCGATCATACGGACCTAGCTCCGCACGACGAGTGCAGATGTCACTCCAATGTCGCACGTCCTCCCTTGTGCGTCGCGGGGCTAGTCGGCCTCGCCAATATGGTGAGCCGGCGATGCGCAATTCAAGCCTGTTCCAGCGACGATCAGATACATCGCCTTTGACCACCAATGGGCCGTTGTATTTGCGATTCTCAAGGCTTAAGCAATGATCTCGTCGACGGCAAGATCAGTTCTGCGGAAGCACGTGCCAATTATAGCTACGGTGTAGGCTAGCGCACCGTTAAGCCTACACTTGTAATTGCACCCAGAAGCCGATCTTCTTTTGCGGGACTAGCCGGGCGCAAACCCTGGCCACACCGGGCGTAAACCCTGGGTTGCACTGGGTGTCAGTGCTGAACCGCGCCAAGCGACAGCCTTAGGCCGCACGGGCGTCAAGGCTGCACCGTGAGATGCTCCAGCAATGCCGCGTTAAACGCGCCCGCTTGCTCAACGTTCAGAAAATGCGCTGACGCCGGAATCTCGACCAAGTCCGCACCGCTAATCAGCGCTACGATTTCAGCTGCGTGAGCGGGCGTTGTACTCGGATCATCAGCGCCTACAATCACACGTGTTGGCGCGGTGATCGATGGAGCAGAAGCACGTAGATCCATATTCTTTATCGCGTGGCAGCAACCAATAAAGCCTTGCGGTGGCGTCGATAAGACCATCTGACGTACGGCATCAATTTC
>JAPKDI010000329.1 GCA_026421105.1 Alphaproteobacteria bacterium
TCGGGCGTTTTGAAGGTGAAGTCGTCGAGTGCGTGATCCACCGCGCAGTCTTCGCGCAAGGTGACGAGCTCGCGCGACAGGCGGGCTTGATCGGCAAACTCGATGAGGTTTTCGCGGCGCTTGTTTTGCTTGATCTCAGACGCGCGGGCCAACAGCGTGTCGAGGTCGCCGTATTCGTTGATCAGAAGGGCGGCGGTTTTGATGCCGATGCCGGGCACGCCGGGCACGTTGTCGACTGAATCGCCTGCGAGCGATTGGACATCGATGACGCGCTCGGGGCCGACGCCGAATTTTTCGTGCACTTCGTCGGGGCCGATGGCACGGCCTTTCATGGGGTCGTACATGGTGATGTGGCCGCCGACGAGTTGCATGAGGTCTTTGTCGGAACTAACGATGACCACTTCGTCGCCGTGTTCGCGGGCGACGCGGACATAGGTCGCAATAATGTCGTCGGCCTCAAAGCCTTCTTCTTCCACAACGGGGACGTTGAAGGCGCGGGTGGCGTCGCGGATATAGGCAAACTGCGGAGCAAGATCGTCGGGCGTTTCGTCGCGGTTGGCTTTGTAGTCTTCGAAAATTTCGTTGCGGAAGGTCTCCGAGCCCTTGTCGAACACGACGGCAATGTGCGTGCCGTCGCCCGTGACGAAGTGATCCTCGAGGAGCTTGTTGAGCATATTGGAAAACCCGACCACGGCCCCGACGGGCAGCTTGTCGCGCTTGCGCGTGAGGGGCGGCAGCGCGTGGTAGGCGCGGAAAATGTAGCCCGAGCCGTCGATCAAATAGACGCGGCGGCGGGTGGCGGGGTCGGCGTTGGCTTTGACTGGGGACATGGTGGCATCTTGCCACGCGCCCGCGGGCGCGTGCACCCGGGGGTGGGGGTTATCCACAAGTGTTTGTACTGCTGGAGCGCCTTCGCCCTGCGGGGCGCGGCGGCTTACGCCGTGTCGGCGGGGGGTGGACCTTTGATGAAGCGTTTGTCGCAGTAGGGGCAGTCGATCCAACCGTCATTGGTGAGGTTGAGGTAGACCAGCGGATGGCCGGCATCGCCGCCATCGCAGCGGACCGTTTCGGTATCGACGTGTACCGTTTCCGGTGCGTCGCTCGGGAGCGTGGACATGACTTAGGAGGTCCTCTTCGAACGCGAAATCAGTGTGGCGCACGCCACTGTGATCCGATGATAAGCGATTGCGCTTTGCGTGCAACCGGCTGCGGCGAATGACTTTGGTGGGGGCTGGCCGGGATTGATGAAGGGCGTTGCGGTCACGTAGGGTGGAAGCGTTTTGCAGCGCAACGGGACCCGCCATGACGATGATCCAACTTGACCGCACCGGCGATGCCGCTGTGTTGACGCTCGACCGGGCACCAGTGAACGCGATGAACCGGGCGCTGCTGAGTGAGCTGGCTGCTGCTGCGGGTGAGCTTGCCGCCAATCCACCACGGCGCGGGGTAATCGTGACCGGCGCGCATGGGGTATTTTCTGCCGGGGCCGATATCAAAGAAGCGCCGGACTATGACGCCGACCAATTTGCAGCCCTGAGCGCCCATGCCGATGCGGCGTTTGGCGCGCTCTTTCATCTGCCGGTGCCGACGGTGGCAGCGCTACCGGGCCATACCATCGGCGGCGGGATGGTGCTTGCGCTGGCCTGCGACCGGCGGTTGGCGGTGCCGGGTGAGTATCAGTTGGGCTTGCCCGAGGTGACGGTGGGGATTGCCTATCCCGAAACGGCGTGGCGCATTGTTGATGCCGGGCTCGATGCTACGGTGAAACGGCGCATGGTGCTGGACGGTAAACCGGTGGACCCGCACGTGGCGCACGACCTAGGCATCGTTGATGAATTGGTGCCGGCTGGCGAGATCTTGGATCGGGCGATAAGCCTGGCGGATGCGTTATCCCGGGCGGCGGGCTATGCCATCGTCAAAGCGCAACTGCGCGGCACGCCTTCGTAATGGGCGGCGATGTAGTTTGACGGTGGCAGGACCCGCCCCTATCTGACACCTATCTGATGTGGTGCTGAGGACGAGAAGTGAGTGATGAACGACCGCCGATTGCGATCGGCCATGTCAACATGAAGACCGCTAAGTTCGGCGATACGCTCGCGTTCATGGTCGAACTCGGAATGCGGCAGGTGGCGAAGTTCGACGCGTTGGCTGTGTTGGAGTTACGCGGCGGCACACACCTTGTGTTGCAGGCCGATGCCGAGGG
>JAPKDI010000330.1 GCA_026421105.1 Alphaproteobacteria bacterium
GGCACCTCGCTTACCAACGCAACGATGCAAAAAGCGATCGACACCGATGCCATCTTGTTTGGGTCCGTTGGCGGCCCGAAGTGGGATGGCGTGGCACGCGACTTGCGACCGGAGAACGGCCTGCTGCGGATTCGCAAGCGGCTGGATCTCTTTGCGAACTTACGGCCGGCAACCGTGTTTCCGGCATTGGCGGAAGCCTCGAGCCTCAAGACCGAATTGGTCTCGGGTCTCGACATCATGATCCTCCGCGAACTCACCGGCGGCGTTTACTTCGGCGAGCCGAAGGAAATAACGACTCAGGCCGATGGTTCAAAGCGGGCGATCGACTCACAGATTTATACGACGCAAGAAATCGAGCGTGCCGCGCATGTGGCATTCGATCTCGCGCGCAAACGCGACAACCGAGTGTGCTCGGTCGAGAAGTCCAATGTCATGGAGACCGGTGTCTTGTGGCGCGAGGTCGTGACTGAAGTGCACAAGGCGTCCTATCAAGACGTGGAACTCAGCCACATGTTGGCTGACGCCTGCGCCATGCAGTTGGTGCGAGCGCCCAAGCAGTTCGACGTCATCGTGACCGACAACTTGTTTGGCGACATGTTGTCGGACCAGGCCGCGATGCTGACCGGGTCTATCGGCATGCTGCCCTCGGCCTCGCTCGGCGCTGTCGATGACAGTGGCCGCCGCCCTGCCCTCTACGAACCCTGCCACGGCAGTGCGCCGGATATCGCGGGCCAGGGCGTTGCCAATCCGCTAGCGCAAATCTTGAGCTTTGGGATGTTGCTGCGCTATTCCTTTGGTCTGTCGGCGGAGGCCGATTTGCTGGATAACGCAGTAGCCAAAGTGCTTGATAGCGGCGTGAGAACGCTCGATATCATGCAGCCCGGGATGAAGAAATTGTCCACCGTTGGCATGGGTGACGCAGTACTGGACCAATTGCACGCACTGGCCGCATAGGGGCCCGTAGGAGTTAAGACAATGAGTTATCGCGTAGCAGTCGTTGGGGCGACCGGGAATGTCGGCCGCGAAATGCTGAACATTCTTTCCGAACGCCAGTTCCCGATCAGCGAGGTGATCGCCCTTGCCTCCGGTCGGTCTGCCGGCAAGGAGGTTTCGTTCGGCAAGAAAAACCTGCGCATCCAGGCGCTCGACGATTACGATTTCGCTGGCACCGACATCGCGCTGTTTGCGGCGGGCTCGCCCGTGTCGACAGAATTTGCACCGATTGCCGCCAAGGCAGGCTGCGTCGTGATCGACAATGCTTCGAAGTATCGGATGGATCCGGACGTCCCGTTGATCGTGCCAGAAGTGAACGCCGACGCCGTCTCGGGCTATACGCGCAAGAACATCATCGCCAATCCTAATTGCTCGACGGCCCAACTAGTTGTTGCGCTGAAGCCGATCCACGACGCCGCGACGATCAAGCGCGTGGTCGTATCGACTTATCAGTCGACGTCCGGCGGCGGCAAGGAAGCCATGGATGAGCTGTTCAACCAAACCAAGGGTATCTACGTCAACGACCCGGTCGTGCCCGAGCAATTCACCAAGCAGATTGCCTTCAACGTGATCCCTCATATCGGTGACTTCATGGAAGACGGCTACACCCAAGAAGAGTGGAAAATGATGGCCGAGACCAAAAAAATCCTCGACCCGAAGATCAAGCTTTCAGCGACTTGCGTGCGGGTACCAACCTTCGTTGGTCACGCCGAGGCGGTGAATCTTGAGCTTGAGCGTCCGATGTCAGCGCCGGAAGCGCGCGAACTGTTGCGCGAATCACCAGGGATCATGCTGATCGATAAGCCCGAGGAGGGTGGCTACATCACGCCAATTGATTGCGTCGGTGACTATGCGACATTCGTTAGCCGAATTCGCGAGGATGGCACCGTTGAAAATGGTCTAAACCTATGGATCGTCTCCGACAACCTACGCAAAGGGGCCGCGTTGAACGCGGTGCAAATCGCCGAAGCGTTGATCAACCGTCACTTGAAGAAAGCGGCGTAGCCACCGCCGGAAACACCAACGCAGGCGAAAGCAGATGGTCACGCGCCGCGTGAAGCGCAAGATCAGGCTGATTGCCTGTGGCCACAAGAATGCAATGAACCGAGGACACGGCGTGCGATAACGCACGGTCCGGCGATTCGCCTTTAGACAATCGTGCCAAGAAACCCGCCGCCATCACGTCGCCCGCGCCATGCGCCGGACT
>JAPKDI010000331.1 GCA_026421105.1 Alphaproteobacteria bacterium
CCGGCTTCGGTCCACTCGAGATCACGCTCTGGCGGACTGTCCGACAACATGAACCACCGCGCGGTGTCGGCACCGTACTGATCGATGATTGATCCGGGGTCGACGACGTTCTTTTTTGACTTTGACATCGACTCGGATCGGCCAACCGTGACAGCTGTGCCGTCATCGGTCTTAGTCGGCGGCCCGTTGTCGTGGAACGTGAGTTCCTCGGGGTAGAGCCATTTGCCGCCGGAACTCTTGTAGGTCTCGTGGCACACCATGCCTTGCGTGAACAAGCCGGCGAACGGTTCGTCCAAACCGACGTGCCCGCACCGCCGCATCGCGCGCATGAAAAACCTAGAATAAAGCAGGTGAAGAATCGCGTGCTCGATCCCGCCGATGTATTGATCGACCGGCAACCAATAGTCTACCGCGTCCTTATCTACCGGGACATCGGAGCGTGCTGAACAGAACCGCGCGAAGTACCACGATGAATCAACAAAGGTATCCAATGTGTCTGTTTCGCGCGTGGCCGCGGTGCCGCACTTGGGGCAAGGCACGTTCTTCCAAGTCGGGTGGTGGTCAAGTGGGTTTCCTGGCTTGTCGAAGGTCACGTCGTTCGGCAACTCGACGGGCAGCTCGGCCACCGGTACGGACACAGCGCCACAGTCGGGGCAATGGACAACCGGAACCGGACAACCCCAGTAGCGTTGACGGGACGCGCCCCAGTCACGCAATCTGAAATTGACCGTGGTAACGCCGCATCCCATTGCCGCAAGGCGCGTCGCCATCTCTGCTTTGGCCTCAGGGACCGTCATGCCATCCAAAAAATATGAATTGATCAATCGACCGTCGTCGACAAACGCGTCGTTGCCCACCGTGAAGCTTGCGGCGTCGGCGTCCTTCGGCGCGACTACCGGAATGACATCGAGCCCGAGCTTGCGGGCAAAGTCGAGATCGCGTTGATCATGGGCCGGGCAACCAAAAATCGCGCCGGTGCCATAGTCCATAAGAACGAAATTAGCGATGAAGACCGGTAGCTCGCGCCCGTCGAAAGGATGGATAGCGCGCAAGCCGGTGTCGAAGCCTTTCTTCTCAGCCCGTTCAATAACGGCTTCGCTGGTGCCCATTTGACTGCATTCGGCAATGAACTCAGTGGCTTCCGAATTGTTTGTAGCGATCCCTTTAGACAAGGGGTGATCGGGCGCCAGCGCGCAAAACGTTGCGCCGAACAGCGTGTCATGTCGGGTGGTGTAAACCTCTAGCCCGTCATCACGATCCTTCAGCCTAAACGTCAGGCGAACGCCTTCGGAACGACCGATCCAGTTTTCTTGCATCAGGCGCACGCGCTCGGGCCAACGGTCGAGCGTATCCAGTGACGCCAAGAGATCGTCGTTGAATTCGCTGATCCTAAAGAACCACTGGCTGAGCTCGCGCTTTTTCACCAACGCGCCGGAGCGCCAACCGCGCCCGTCAATCACTTGCTCGTTTGCCAGCACGGTATTGTCGACAGGATCCCAGTTGACGACGGATTTTCGACGGTAGACGAGATCGGCGTCGAGCATCTCCAAGAACAATTGTTGTTGGTGGCGATAATAACCGGGGTGACAGGTGGCGATTTCTCGCGACCAATCGATCGACAACCCCATGCTCTTGAGCTCGGTACGCATGGTGTCGATGTTGCTGTAGGTCCATTCGGCAGGATGGACGCCCATATCTCGTGCGGCATTTTCTGCCGGCAAGCCGAAGGCATCCCAGCCCATCGGATGCAATACGTTGAACCCGCGCGCGCGCTTGTAGCGCGCGACGACATCACCCAGCGTGTAGTTGCGGACATGGCCCATGTGGATGCGCCCCGACGGGTAGGGGAACATTTCCAGGACGTAGTACTTCGGCAAGCTCGAGTTCGATTTTGCTTCGAAGACCTTGCGGTCGGCCCAAACCTTTTGCCAGCGGCGTTCAGCTTCTTTGGCGTTGTAGCGTTCAATTTCGACGGCCGTCATCTTGTCATTATGTCCTGGAGCATCGGGTCGGGTTCCATAGCGCAATGGTCAACCGCGCTCAACGTCGGCGCGCCGCGGGGCTGAAACCGGGCGTGCCGGAGACGAAGTCGCTCGGCTCGGTTTGTGCCGCTAGCGGGTCGTTAACGTCGAGTTCATTCGCAGTTGTCGGGCGCGTGTGAGAATCGCGTTTTCCAAAGTAATACCGGTTTGGACGGCAG
>JAPKDI010000332.1 GCA_026421105.1 Alphaproteobacteria bacterium
GCCGACATCCCAAAATCGGTAATTTGGGCGTTGCCGACACTTTGGATTGACGGTGAGGTGGCCTCCGTTCCTCATTTGTTGTTCAACCAGGGAGGCAAGTGCGAGTTTTCAGCCATTTTTCGCCCGCAACGCACATTGATTTCACCGACCTTTGCAGTTGCTTAAAGGGCGATGTTGACTATGTAATTAGGACAGCGGCACCGGCTAGGTTCGGTGCCGCGCGTTTTTTTTGGTCATAGGAATGCGGCAGTGAACAATCTCGGACGAAATCTTGCCCTGTGGGCGATCATCGCGTTGCTCATTGTTGCGCTTTTCCAATTGATCAACAGCGGCAATAGCACAAACGATGTCGCCGACCGGGAGATTGCATTCTCGGGCTTCATTGGCGAGGTAGAGGCGGGCGATGTCCGCGAGGTGACAATTAAAGGAAACGAAATCGCCGGCGCACGCCATGATGGCACCAAGTTCAAAACCTATGCGCCGGATGACCCCGATCTTGTGCGACGTCTCTCGGATCGAGGAGTCGGCATTAGCGCCGAGCCGGCAACGACAGACACACCACTGATCGTCCAATTGCTGATTTCCTGGGTGCCCTTCATCCTCCTGATCGGGGTGTGGATTTTCTTCATGCGCCAGATGCAGGGCGGTGGTGGAAAGGGGGCGATGGGCTTCGGCAAATCGAAGGCCCGGCTCCTAACAGAGAAGCATGGGCGAATCACCTTCGATGAGGTCGCGGGTATTGACGAAGCCAAAGAGGAACTCGAGGAGATCGTTGAGTTTCTGAAGGACCCGCAGAAGTACCAACGTCTCGGGGCTAAGATTCCCACGGGCGCGCTTCTCATCGGGCCTCCAGGCACCGGCAAGACGCTTTTGGCCCGCGCCATTGCCGGCGAGGCCAATGTACCGTTCTTCACAATTTCTGGCTCTGACTTCGTCGAAATGTTCGTCGGCGTCGGGGCTAGTCGCGTGCGCGACATGTTTGAACAGGCAAAGAAGAACGCGCCATGCATCATCTTCATTGATGAAATTGATGCGGTCGGCAGGCACCGTGGCGCAGGGATGGGCGGCGGCAATGACGAGCGCGAGCAGACGCTTAACCAACTCCTAGTCGAGATGGACGGGTTTGAAACCAACAAGGGAGTCATCCTCATCGCGGCAACCAATCGCCCTGATGTTCTTGATCCGGCGCTGCTTCGACCGGGCCGCTTCGATCGTCAGATTGTGGTCCCGAATCCCGATATCTTGGGCCGCGAGAAAATCCTCAAGGTGCACATGAAGAAAGTTCCGCTGGGGCCGGATGTTGTTGCGCGCACTATCGCGCGCGGAACGCCGGGTTTCTCTGGTGCGGACCTTGCCAACCTTGTCAACGAAGGTGCGCTTCTGGCGGCACGTAAAGGCCGCCGGGTGGTTACAATGCAGGAATTTGAAGACGCCAAGGATAAGGTCATGATGGGCGCTGAGCGGCGTTCGATGGTGATGACCGATGAAGAAAAGCGCCTAACGGCCTACCACGAGGCAGGTCACGCGCTCGTTGGCGTGAACTGCCCTCAATCTGACCCGATCCACAAGGCGACGATTATTCCGCGCGGTCGGGCGCTCGGCCTCGTGCAGCGACTTCCCGAGCAAGACAAATATTCTCAGTCGAAGGATTACCTTGAGGATGCATTGGTGGTCGCGTTTGGCGGCCGCCTTGCGGAGGAACTGATCTTTGGCGCGGAGAAAGTGACCACCGGCGCATCGAGCGACATTCAACAGGCAACCGCGCTCGCGCGGCGGATGGTGACGGAGTGGGGCATGAGCGAACGGCTCGGTCCACTGCGCTATATGGATAACGAGGAAGAGGTTTTCCTCGGTCACTCAGTAACGCAGCGCAAGAACGTCTCAGAGGCCACCGCCCAAATCATTGACGAGGAAATCCGTCTGCTTATCGAAACTGCTAACGAACGCGCGCGCAAGATATTGACGGATAACCTTGATGGTCTGCATACCCTTGCGAAAGGACTGCTCGAATACGAAACTCTGTCCGGAGATGACATCGACGCGCTGTTGCGCGGAGAGACGATCGTCCGAGTTGATCCCGAAGAGCCGGGCGACCAAAGCGGCGCCAGTTCACCGATCCCGACTACCGGGACGAAGGATCGTGGGCGCGACAACCCTGGATTCGATCCCGCGCCTCAACCTGAATCTTGATCAG
>JAPKDI010000333.1 GCA_026421105.1 Alphaproteobacteria bacterium
GCGTCAGCCGAATCGGCACTGTGGATGTCCACCCCTGGCAGCAAATGCGAGACCATGACTTGGATCTGGTTCTTGTCGGCATGCCCGACACCGACCACGGTTTTTTTCACGAGATTGGCTGCATATTCGCTGACCGAAACACCCAGAGTTGCCGGCGCAAGTAGGGCAACTCCGCGCGCCTGCCCAAGCTTGAGCGTACTTTGGGGATTCTTGTTTACGAACGTCTCTTCGACCGCGACCGAGTCGGGCGCCTGTTCTTCGACGACCGCGACGAGGTTGCGGAACAACTCGTGCAGACGCTCGGCAAGAGGCGCGTCGGGTTTGACCCGGATCGTGCCGTTGGCGACATGGCGCAGGTGGTCCCCATCGAAAGATACAACACCCCAGCCCGTTGCACGGAGTCCTGGGTCCAGACCGAGCAGTTTCATGGGGTGCGCCTAATCGCCGATGTTTTCCAAAACAGCGTCGCTGACTTCGAAATTTGCCGACACCGATTGAACATCATCATTGTCGTCCAGCGCTTCGATGAGCTTGAACAACGTGCTGGCTGCGCCTTCGTCGTCGACCGGCACGGTATTGGCTGGGCGCCACGTCATTTCCGCGGCCTGGGGGTCGCCGAGATTGGCCTGAAGTGCTTCGCGCACTTCGTGAAACGACTCCGGCGCGCAGAGGAACTCGTGCGTCTCGCTGTCTGACTCAACTTCGTCTGCGCCGACCTCGATGGCGGTCTCCAGAACATCGTCCGCGGACCCGACGTCGGCGGGGTAGCGGATCGAACCAACGCGACTGAATTGGAATGACACGGAGTTGGTCTCGCCGAGTGAGCCACCGCTTTTGGTGAAGGCACTGCGTACTTCGCTGGCGGTTCTATTTCTGTTGTCCGTCAACGCCTCGACAATGACGGCCACCCCACCGGGGCCATATCCTTCGTACCGAATCTCTTCAAAATTATCGCCTTCGGTGTCACCCGCACCGCGCTTGACTGCGCGCTCCATAGTGTCCTTTGGCAGATTGGCAGCTTTCGCGGCGGCGATCGCGCTGCGCAACCGGGGATTGGATGCCGGGTCCGGTTGCCCGGAGCGGGCCGCCACGGTGAGCTCACGGATGAGTTTGCCAAATACCTTGGCGCGCTTCGCGTCCTGCGCACCTTTGCGGTGCATGATGTTCGAGAACTGGGAATGACCGGCCATGGTCGGGATGCCACTCTAATTATAGTAAGAAGATACCCGGTTTATACCAGATATTGTGGGATGGGCAGCCTCAGCGGCGGCCGAAGCGATGGCGTACCGGTGTTTTATGGCGATATTGCGGCGGCAGCCTCCTTAGGAGGGGGAAGTGGGCGCCAGACGACCGCCAAGCCGGATCGGTGCCACGGCCGTCGCGAGCCCGGTAACATCATCGGTCTCGACGACCACGCCACAAAGCGTGCCCTCGCCAAGGGCAGGCGTCATACGCGCCCTGACCACCCGACCGGCAAATCGATCCAAGGGAACGGCTTTGTCCATCCCAATGACCGAATCGTAGTCGCCGCACATACCTGCGTCGGTTTGGTAGGCGGTGCCGCCGTTCAGGATCATTGAATCTGCGGTGGGCACCTGTTGGTGCGAGCCAAAAACAGCGCTCACTCGGCCATCTAGGAAGTGACCCATTGCCATTTTTTCGCTCGTCGCCTCGGCGTGAAAATCCACCAAGATGAACTGGACAGTGGCGCCAAGGCGGGCGCCATCAAGAACCTTATCTACTGCGCGGAACGGGTTGTCGTTCGGCTCCATGAACACCTGCCCCTGGAGGTTGATGACCATCACCTTGCGCCCCGCGAGAGTATAAATCTGAGCGCCGCGACCCGGCGCGTCGGGGGCAATGTTGAGCGGTCGCAGGAGACGCGTATCGCTATCGATGTATCCAATGACCTGTTGCTGGTCCCAGCTATGGTTGCCACCCGTGACGATATCAACACCCGCGGCGTAAAACGCTTTGCAAATTTCAGCCGTGATCCCGAAACCGCCTGCGGCGTTCTCGCCATTAACGACGACAAGATCTAGCGACAGGCGTTCTCGCAAGGCCGGTACATTTTCGACGACCACATCCCGGCCAGCCCGACCGACCACGTCGCCAAGAAACAACGATTTCATCCTAGAACCACTCCGCACCCTCTTCTGTCACGACACCATCCAACCTTTGATC
>JAPKDI010000334.1 GCA_026421105.1 Alphaproteobacteria bacterium
CCGACCACGCACGAAAAGCCGAACACGCGGTGTCCCAGTCGGGATACGCGTAGGGTAATTCAAAATATTTTCTCACCTTGCCCCGTCCGCCAGCCCGCAGGGCCGGTCCCACATCGTTCATGATCGCCGCCACGATCAGGTCAAGCCGCGACAGCGCTAGGGACATGGTCGTCAGCCCGCCGCGCGACGTGCCCATAAAAATCGCCTCCGGTACCCCAATCCCATCCAACAGGTCGGCGACATCCGCGGCGTCGGTATCAACTTGATAGTTCATACAATCAAGATCGCGGTCCGAGCGCCCGCAGCCCCGGTAGTCGAGGCAGATCACCGATCGCGTGTGCCCAAGATGTACCGCCAGGCTGTGAAAGTCGCGCGAATTTCGGGTGAGGCCGCTCAGACACAGGACCGGCGTGAGGTCACTCTTGTCGGGGCCATAGACGCGGTAGTACACCGACAGTCCGTCGCGTGTTCTGTGTGTGTATTCGCGGTATTTGGCCACGGCGTCTCTCCTGGGACGCCGCAGACTCTATCGGGCCAGTTTAGTGGGCGCTAGGCGTGGGCGCCGCCGCCATCGATGCCCGCGATAAACCCGTCCAGCGCGACCGTCACCTCGGGTTCTTCCAGCGTCGGGTTGTGCCCGCAATCCGCGACCGTCAGGCGCTCAAGGTCTGGCTTGGCCGCCGCCATCTTGTCCAGTGTCTCTGCAGTCAGAACGTCCGAGAGCGCCCCGCGAATAGCCAGCACGGGAACATGCGCAAACCCACCGAACATGGACCACAAATGCGGCGGCTCGCCGACCTTCGCTTTCGTAATAGCAATGTCGTAGTCGGGCATGATGCGCCCGTTCTTCTCGGTAAAACTATCATGGGCCAGTAGCGCCCAATCGACCTCGGTCTTCTTGGGATGGGCGAGGCCATAGCGGTTCTTGCTTTCCGCAATCGCATCGTCCCACGACCCATACGAATCAGCCTTCCCGGCATAGGCGCCAATGCGCTTCAGCGCGGCCCCCGGAATTTCGGGGCCGATATCGTTTAACACCACACCCGCCAAGAACGTCGGCCGTGCAATCGCCAAGCCCATCGAGACCAAGCCACCCAGTGACGTCCCGATGACAATCGCATGATGAATACCGGTCACCGCGGCCAGGTCCAATGCATCGCGCACGTAGGTATCGCGCACATAGTTTTGCGTTTTAGGGTCGTAGTCCGATTGGCCACGGCCGCGATAGTCCATCGCCACCACGCGGCGGTCTGTGGACAGCCGTAGCGCAAGCCGATGGAAGTCTTTCGAATTCTGCGTCAGCCCCGAGAGACAGACGACCGGGGTCTTGCTCGCGAGCCGGTCGCCGTAGTCGCGATAATAAAGTTGCGTTCCATCGCCCACCGTAAAGCGGTGCGCGCGGTAGCCGGCATCAGGCGCCACCGCGTTCATGTCATTTGCCTCGTCAGTTCGTTAGGTCTTCGGTCAGCCGCAAGGGTACGTCGCCGCCCTGCGCCAGTCGGGACCGGTATACCTGAAGATTTCCCATCACGCGCTGTACGTAGTCGCGCGTTTCGGTGAACGGGATAAGCTCGATCCAATCGACCGCATCAACTTCCTCGGTCCGCGGATCGCCGCTCTGGCGCATCCAGCGTCGCACCCGGCCGCCGCCTGCGTTGTAGGCCGCCACTGCCAGCACATAATTCCCGTCAAAGTTCTTCAACAGTTCTTTTAAGTGCGCTGATCCCAGCGTCGCGTTGTATTGTAGGTCGCTCGTCAGCTTATCGACGCTATAGGGCACCTTGATCTTCTTCGCTGTGCGCCGGGCCGTGGTCGGCATCAATTGCATCAATCCGCGCGCGCCGGCATGGCTCACCGCCTGGGAATCAAACGCACTTTCCTGCCGCGATATCGCCAACAACAAGGCGGGGTCTTGGACATACGTCTTGGGCAAGTCGATGACGGGATAGGCGCGGTTCACCAGGTACACCCCATCGCGCTCTGCATTCTTGGCAACGCGCACGGTCAAATCGCGGCGTCCAATCGCCTCGGCCAGAACCGCCACCAAGACACGCTCGCCGGCGGTGCGCACTTGACTGTCGAGGTGCATCACCCAGGGGTCTACCCGGCGGCTCTCACCGAGGTCGTTCAGCCGGCGCGTCATCCGCGCCATCTCGCGATTTGGAAATTCATTGGCTTCCG
>JAPKDI010000021.1 GCA_026421105.1 Alphaproteobacteria bacterium
CGTCAACGTTAGCTGGCGGCGCGGAGCGGCAGGTCGGCGCCAGGGTCGTCCTCCTGCGACGCCGCTTTGCGCAGGACGGTGATGCCCGGGCTCTCGGCCTGCGCCACAGCATCGCCGACTGGCGGTAGAACGCCGCTAAAGCCCGCATTCTCGATATCGCTGGCGCCGTCATGCGTACCCCAGCGCAACGAATCGAACGTCGCGCAATGGCTGCAATGGGCGATCCAGGCGTCGTGCGCATGACCGCAGACATTACACGTCCAGGTCGGTTCGGTTGCCGATGCAACGCGCTCCATCCACGGGCGCGCTGCTGTAGGACCGTGGGCCTTTTCTTCGATATCCGCCTTAAGCCGGATGATCGGCGCGCTGGCATCGGGATCGTCGGCGTGGGAACCAAGTATCTCGGCCGCCCGCTCGGTTTGACCGGCATCCAGCACGGCGGCGGAATGCGCGGCGCGCGAATCGATGTCGTCAGGGCGCGTCGCGATGAGATTCTCGAGGCGAGGCAGATAGTCCGCGGCATCGTCGGCAGCAAAAAGAACACGATGCGCAACGGCAAGTTCCGGATGCGGCGCTAGATGCCACGCTTGCTCCAGGAGGTGGAGGGCGCGGCGGCGTTTGCCGGCGGCACCAAGCAGCTCTACTGCAAACAGGGTCGCTGGTAAAAACCCAGGTTCGAGCGCGTGAGCTTTTAGGGCCGTTTTCCGCGCCGCTGTGGCGTCGCCGCTTTCGCGCAAACCGCGAGCGATATGGAGCGCGGCGATTGCTTGGCGCCGGCGCCCGTCGGTTTCGCTCAACGTTCGCGCGGTGACGGCGCGGGTGACTACGCGCTCGGCCTCTCGCCAATTACCGGCCCGCGCCTCGAGATCGAAGAGTGCAAATAAAACCCATGGCGCCTGAGGATTCAGCGCGTAGGCGCGCCGCGCCAGAGTCAGGGCGCCGGCATGATCGCCGCTTCTATTGGCCTGGCCAACGAGACCCCGCAGGCCCAGAAACTCAAGCTCGGGCCGTTTGAGCATGGCAGAGAAGTAACGCCGCGCCGCTTTGTCGTCGCCGCTGAGCTGGGCCGCCTGCGCCGCCAGTAGCATCGTCAGCGGGGTTTCGGTGAGGTAGCGCTCGGCCTCACGTGAAAACCGCTGGGCGGCCGCCCGATCCCCGGCGGCAACGGCGACCATGCCGCGGGTTAGCGCAAGTTGTCCCCGGTTGTGGCGACGCCGTGAACGAGCTTGCGCAAGTTCGGCAGGGCCCTGCCGAACCCATCGCCATATTTGGAAAAGAATCGCAGCAACGATCATCAGCACTACCGCAGTCCCAATGCCAAGCCCAACCGGCATCTCAATACGATAGCCACTCCAGTCCATACCGAGTTGCCCCGGCTGATCAGCAAGCCACGCCGCAAGGCCGCCGACAACAATCAAAAAGACAAAGGCAGTGATTGCGCGGGTCATGAGTTAGCCCGCTCTGCCAATAGCTAAGGCTTGGGCGCTGAGATCATCGAGTGCAAGTTCCGCGTCCAAGCGCCGCTGCGCACGACTCAGCCATCCATCAATTTCGACTGATTGTCCGACGAGAGTCGAGGCCTCGTCGACGGCGCGCGCCAGATCGCCGTCTTCCAGAAAACGTTCAGTTCTGGCAACCACCGCTTCGGCAGACTGACCAGCGACTTCACCGGTGCGCCTCACCGTAACAAGGGATGTCACCCGGCTCAGCGTCTGGCCGACCCAAGTTCTGTCGCCGGACAGCGCGCCCTGCGCCGCACGTCCTGCGAGTGATGTAAAAGAGCGCTGTAGCCCAACCAATGTTGGCAGACCAGCCTCTGCCAAAACAGCAAGGCGGTCGAGCGGGTCAATGAGCTGAGAGGCCTGTAAGGTCAGCGATAGGGCGCGAACGGTTTGGAGTTCAACGTTGAACGGTCGGCCGCTCTGAGCCGAGATACGAAGCGTGCTCAACGACGCGACCAGTGCAGATCGGCCTACCGATTGGTCGAGAGCCGATTCCAAGGCTCCAGTGCGCAACTCCAGAGACTTAACTGTTCCTACGAGCCCGGAGTCGCCGGGCCGCGTGCGTTCAAGCGCCGCCAGACGATCTTCGACGAACGCCGTCGCGGCCTTTAGATCTTCAGCTAGCTTGGTCTGCAGTGCGTCGACGGTGGCCGCAAGCTGCGCACTTTCTTGCCGTACCGCGACTAGCATTTCGTCCACACGGGTCAGCCGGTCTTGCCCCACGGTGGCATTGGTCCCCGAGGAAGGTTGCGCCTCAATGTCAGCGAGCCGCGCTTCCAAAGCCGCAAGATTAGTCGTGTTTTTTTCGAGTGATGCGGTCCGCTCCGTCAGAGTACTCAGATCGCTGATCTCACCCCGCAAGAGGCTGAGCTCATTTTCGAGTTTCGCAACGCGTGGGTCGGAGTCGCTTTTGGCATCGCGGACGAGTGAGTCGATTACACTACCGAGCTGTTCGGTCCGTTTCTCAATGTCACGGAGCCGCGAAAAATCGGCCGGTTCTGGTCGGGCTGCCGCGAGATCAGTTATGCCGGACAGCTCTGCCAATCGAGGTCCGAGATAGTATTGTGCAAACGGCGCTGCGAACACGCCCATCGCGAAGACCATAATCAAGCCGGTAAAGAGCGCCGAACGTGAAAGGCCCCTCCTAGCCGGTGCAGGCGGTTGCCCAGCCTTGTGCGGTACCGATTTGGCGGCCGCCTCGCGGCGTTCCCGCATTTGACGAGGGGTTTGCGTCATCTTCCGCTTTTCGTCATAGCGTCTTTCTGATCGACAAGATCAAGCAAAGTCACGCGATCGGTCCGCCCCGAGGTTTCGATGCCTCTCCAGGGAAGATCCGCGACGGCCGCAGCGACGGCCGGACTAAGGCAAAATGCCGTTACCGATTCCGTTGCCCGGTCTAAGCCCGCCATGGTCAGAATCCTAACAAACGTTTGTGCCGTGCGGGGAGAGAAAAACAGCGCACCGTCGATTTCGTGACGCTCCAAGGCGGCTGCACAATCAGGTGGAACCGAGTCCACGGCGCGCGCGTCATACGCCACATGCCGCAGAATGTGGTATCCAGCGGAGCACAAGTCAGCGCGCAGATCGCCACGTACATTCTTTCCAGTTATCCACAGGAGCTTCCCTGCGTCGGAGCGCAGAGTTGCTCGAACTAGCGCCCCGAGGGCGGCGACATCGCCTGACGCCGCCAACGTTGAAAATCCTGAAGCCTCAGCCTCGCCGGCGGTGCCGTCGCCTACCGCGAGTACAGGAATGTCGCGACGGTCGGTCATTGCACTCAGCGTCCGGACCCCATTGCGGCTCGTGACCAAAATGGCTTGGACCCCGTCAAGATCTATAGCTGTTCCGAGATGAGTAATTTCCAGGCCTGGAGCGATGAGGCTGCTATGCCCCCTCGCCGTTAACTCGGCAGCTAGTTGGTCCGCATCTGGCTGCGGTCGGGTGATCAGCAGCCTCATCGGAGTGCCTCCAGAATACTGCCGCCTAAGGCAAGTAATTCTTGTCCCAGGTCCGCGCCCATCGCGGCCGCATCATTGGCAGCGCCGTGACGTTCGCCAGCGAACGCCTGAGACCCATCGGGCGCAACGACTAATCCACGCAGCCACAAGTCCTCTGTCTCGTGGGTCGCGTATCCCGCTATCGGGGTCCGACACGAACCGTCTAGCACGAACAGTAACGCACGCTCAGCATCCGCACATTTCTGGGTTCTCGGATCGCCAAGCGCCGTCACAAGCGGGTTGATTTCACCGTCGCTCTCACGGGACTCAATTGTCACGATCCCTTGCGCCACCGCGGGCAGAAACTCTTCTGGTGCCAGTGAGACACCGGCAACATCGGTGCGACCCAGCCGGTTCAAGCCAGCCCGCGCTAAGACGGTTGCAGCCGCAACGCCACCACGCAGTTTTTCGAGCCGCGTGTCGACATTGCCGCGAAAATCAACAACGCGAAGATCCGACCGGCGATGAAGGAGCTGTGCGCGGCGACGCAATGACGATGTGCCCACCACCGTGCCGTGCGGGAGTGTCGCAAGCGTCTCTGCTTCCGCAGAGACCAAAACATCGCGCGCGTCTTCGCGCGGTAGCACGGCAGACAACAGGAGGCCGTGCGGCAGGACCGTCGGCATGTCTTTCATTGAGTGTACGGCAAGGTCGATGCGGCCATCCAGCAAGGCCTCTTCGATCTCTTTGGTGAAGAGGCCTTTGCCGCCAATCTCTGAAAGATTGCGATCTTGTATGCGATCGCCGGTGGTTTTGATGACCTCAATCGCGACGCCACGCTCGGCAAGATCGGGGAAACGCGCGAGGAGGCGATCGCGCACGTCGTTCGCCTGAACGAGCGCCAAAGGCGACCCGCGCGTTCCAATCCGGAGGGGTGAGGCACCTTGCCGCGTCACGAACACGGGTGTAGAGCACTTGAGCCGTTCTTTGTAGGGAAATCGACCAGCCCGTGCCCGTTCTTGGAATTGAAACCAGCTGTGACGAAACCGCCGCCGCGGTGGTCGATGGCGACGGCAATATTCTTTCAGACATTGTGCTTTCGCAACTAGACGACCACAGGCCATACGGCGGCGTGGTGCCGGAAATTGCTGCACGCGCTCACGTCGAACATCTCGACACCATCATCACACGCGCCATGAACGATGCGGGCCTCGGCTACGCCGACCTCAATGGCATCGCCGCGACCGCCGGGCCGGGCCTTATCGGCGGCGTGATGGTTGGCTTGATGACTGGTAAGGCGATCGCTGCGGCGCAAAGAAAACCGTTTGTCGCGGTGAACCATCTTGAAGGCCATGCCCTTACAGCGCGCCTGACCCACCAAGCGGCGTTCCCGTATCTTCTACTGTTGATCTCTGGCGGTCACTGCCAGCTGTTGGAGGTGGCCGGCGTCGGCGCGTACCGCCGAATTGGCACGACTATTGACGATGCAGTGGGCGAGGCCTTTGACAAAACGGCGAAGCTTCTCGGCCTCGGGTTTCCGGGTGGCCCCGCCGTTGAAGCGGCGGCCTCGCAAGGAGACCCGGTCGCGTTCGCGCTGCCTCGGCCGTTGGCCGGTACCGAAACGTGCGACTTCTCCTTTTCTGGATTGAAAACAGCGGTACTCCATGCTGTTCGCGATGCGGCGCCGCTTACCGACGCGCGTCGGGCTGATATGGCCGCGTCGTTTCAGGCAGCCGTTGCCGATGTTCTGGTTGACCGGACAGGGCGCGCGATGAACCAGTTCGCCGAGCGCCACCCCAATGCACGGTCGCTTGTTGTGGCAGGTGGCGTGGCCGCCAATCAGGCTTTGCGGGCCCGGCTCGACCTAGCCGCAGCCGCGCACGACTTCACGCTACTGGTGCCGCCACCCCGATTGTGCACCGACAATGCGGTGATGATCGCGTGGGCAGGCGTAGAACGTTTGCGCCTTGGATTGACCGACGATTTCGCGGCACCGCCCCGCGCGCGCTGGCCGCTGGACGCGGCGGCTGCAGCGGCGGGCGCAAAGGCTTAGGCTTGGCACCGCGCCGAGTCAGGAGACGCCTATGTTAAAAGAAGAGCAAATGCCCGAGCGGGTCGAGGTGCGCAACGCCTTTCCCACCCCCATCGCGATGGCGAAGCTGCCGGATGCCGAGGCGCTCAACAAAAAACTTAAGAAGCTGATTCTCGCGCGAGAGAAGAAAGAGGCGCCGCGCGATTCCTATGACAGCAACATCGGCGGTTGGCACTCCGAACGAAATCTACCCGAGTGGGGTGGGCCTGGCGGCAAACAGATTATCGAGAGCGCGCGCCTCCTGGCTGACCGCATGACGGCAAGCCGCACAGGTCGTCCGACAGACGTTGAGTGGCAGGTGAATGCCTGGGCCAATATAAATCGAGCCGGACACAGCAATGAGTTCCATGTTCATCCCGGATGTTTCTGGTCGGGAGTCTACTACGTCGACGATGCCGGTTGCGCCGAAGACAAAGCGCTGGGCGGTGAGTTCGTGATTATGGATCCGCGCGGGCCAGGGCCGTCGATGTACGCCCCATCTCTGTGCTTTCAGGGGCCGGGGGGCAATTCCGTTGGCGCGACCGAACTGTTGAGCCCTCGGTCGGGTGTCATGTTGATGTTCCCATCGTGGCTTTCACATGGTGTCCGTCCCTACCACGGCTCCGGCGATCGGATTTCCATCGCGCTCAACCTGGCCGTGGCGAGTTAGTTATGGCGGTCCACAAATTCGGCGTCATCGGTGCCGGCGCGTGGGGTACCGCACTGGCCAACGTAGTGGCCGCGAACGGTAAAGCCTGCGTGCTCTGGGCGCGTGAGGAAGAGGTCGTGAACGCGGTCAACACCGACCACCGGAACCCCGTCTTTCTGCCGGATGTCGAGATCAATCCCCATGTCCGGGCGACCAGCGATCTAGCTGATGCATGCAACGCCGAGGCCCTCCTGTTCGTCGCCCCGACCCAACACCTCAGGTCAGTTGCGGAAAGCGCAGCGCCGCATATTCGCGACGGCCTGCCGGTTGTCCTGTGCGCCAAAGGCATTGAACTGGGTAGCAACGCATTGTTGAGCGAGGTCTTGCACGAAACGGTTCCGCATGCGCTGCCGGCCGTGCTGTCAGGACCGACATTTGCAGATGAAGTCGCACGCGGGTTGCCGACGGGTGTGACGTTGGCGTGCGCCGACGATGCGGTCGGAATTGACCTCGCAGAAAGTCTGGGCAGCCCGACCTTTCGTCCCTACTTGTCGTCGGATGTGATCGGGGCCCAGATTGGTGGGGCGTTCAAGAATGTGCTTGCGATCGCCGCCGGCATCGTCGCCGGGCGCGCCCTTGGCGAAAATGCGAAGGCCGCCGTCATCACGCGCGGCCTGGCCGAAATGCTGCGCATCGGCGAGGCAATGGGGGGGGACGGTATTACGTTGATGGGGTTGAGCGGGTTAGGCGACCTGGTCCTGACCTGCGGGTCCTCAAAATCGCGTAACCACACGCTTGGCGTCGCGCTTGCGCGCGGCGAGGCTGCCAAAGATTTTCTCAGCGCGCGTAACTCTGTTGCCGAGGGTGCCTACACCGCCGCGGCCGCTATGGCGATTGCCCGGGAAAAGAAGATTGACTTGCCCATTTGCGAAGCGGTCGACGCCGTGATCCATCAAGGTGTCGGCCTTGATAAGGCCATCGAGGCCTTGCTAAACCGCCCGTTCCGCGCCGAAACAGGCTAGGTGCGTCACCATATCGCGACGGCCCAACGCTGGCGGTCACGCGCCGTCTTCCGTTACATTGGCGGCTACCAAACTGGGAGGAGCCACAATGGCCTATTACGCGATCTACTGCGCCGACAGCGCCGAAGGCACCAGTCTTCGCAGGGAACACCACGAAGCCCACAAGAAACACATCGGGCTACACATTAAGCAGTTGATGCTGGCCGGCCCGTGCCCGCCGATGGAAGGCCAAGAACGCGAAGCGAGTTTCCTTATCGTCGAAGCCGCCGATGCAGCCGCCGCGCAAGCTATGGTTGAGAACGACCCGTTCCATGCTGCTGGCGTTTGGGACACCGTCATCGTACGCGAATTTAATCCTGTGGTCGGTGCCTGGGCGCCGAAGGTCTAGTCATGGCGCTGTTTGCAATCTTCTGCCTTGACCGACCCGACTGCGCGTCGGTCCGCAAGGCAAAGCTAGACGAACATCGTGCCCATTTTCAAAAGGCCGGCGGCGCGGTGCGTGCCGCTGGCCCGATGACCGCCGATGCAGGCGACGCTCAATGCGGCAGCCTGATTGTGTACGAAGCAGAGACGATTGACGCCGCCCGCGCTTTCATCGATGCCGACCCTTATGCGCGCGCGGGATTGTTCGAGCAGATCACGGTGCGGCAATGGCAATGGATGTCAGGTGCCGACAAACCGGAGAACTAAATGGCCTATTGGTTGATCAAGAGCGAACCCGAGACATGGTCTTGGGATGATCAGGTAAAAAAGAGCGTCGAGCATTGGGATGGTGTTCGAAACTTCACCGCGCGCGCCAACCTCAACGCGATGAAGAAGGGCGATCAGTGCTTCTTCTATCATTCGGGCGGAGAGCGACAGATTGTTGGCATCGTCAGCGTCGTCAAGGAAGCCTACCCCGACCCGACCGACGAGAGCGGTCGGTTCGTGATGGTCGACGTGAAGACCGAGAAGGCAATGAAGACACCCGTGACACTCAAGCAGGCCAAGGAAGAGCCCGAACTGGCTGAGACGGAACTGGTGCGCTTGTCGCGATTATCGGTACAGAAAGTCGATGCAGCGGCATGGAAGCTGCTGTGCAAGATGGGCGGCGTGAAGCCCTGAACGAGTCGTTCGACTACCGCCTTTTCCCCGGCGCGCCGGAAGGGCCGACCGATCTTTGCCCTGCAGCCGAGATTGCGGTCGGTACCTCGCGGGTCTTCAATTTTGGGTCCGGCGCCAGTTCATTTGAAATGTTCGTCATGCGCCCGCCGGCCGATGCGCCGCGTGGACCCGACGCCGCCGACGGTTTAGTGGCCTATGCAAACGTCTGCCCGCACGCTTGGGCGCCGATGGACTGGACGCCGGGCGAATTCCTCGACTACGAGCGCCGCTACATTCACTGCACCACCCATGGTGCGAAATTCCGGATCGACGATGGGGTATGCATCCACGGCCCCTGTTTGGGCAAGCCTTTGACCCCAATCCCCATCGTTGTCGAAGAAGGTACCGTGCGGATCGAGCCGCCGAGTGACGAGGTCAGTTAGCCGACGAATTCTCGGTAGTTTTCGGCGATATCAGTGACTGCCGAAGCGATCAGCTCGCGGCCAGCCTCTGGCGTGGCCAGCGACGGGTCAGACCCCATCCGGCCATCGGGATACGTCGCTCGGTAATTCTCTGCTGTCCCGATGCTGCGGGACATTGGCGCCGGATCAAGCTGTCGGGCAGGTTTCATCGCTCGCGGACGAACGAACTGTGTCACCGCGATTTCGCTGGGGGTGGCGTGAAGCCCTTCCCCGGCGCCGTACCATGCTTGCCGTAGCTTCTTAGCCCGGGACCCGGCCCACCAGTTGACGAAGGTATAGGCCGCCCCTGGCGTGGACTGGCGCTCGACCAAGTCCTTGAGCGTGCTGTTCAGGATGCCGATATTTCCACCGTGGCCGTTGATGAAATAGAACCGCCGAAAGCCGTGCCGGTACAACGACGCAGTGTAATCCTCTATTACCGCGATCAACGTTTCTTTGCGTAGCGTCATTGAGCCAGCAAAGGCCATGTGATGTTCCGCAAGACCGACCGGGATTGGCGGCGCTACCATCACGTCCTCGGCGTTCCCGACAGCCTCTGCAATCGATTGTGCGCAAATCGCATCGGTCCCGATCAGCGCCGTTGGGCCATGCTGTTCGATCGAGCCAATCGGGATCAGTACGCCGGTAGCACGCCCAAGATACTGTTCGACATCGGGCCATGTGCAATGCTCTAGCTGCATAAGTGCCAATATATAGCGGGTGCCTCGCCTCGCCTACCCGCGCCACGCCTTGTGCTGACGCAATGACGCCACGATAATTCGGACTCAATATTGAACGCAAACCAACGGGTCGGGAGAGCGGCATGAGCAAAGTCCACCTTCATCCAGTGCCTGAGGCGTGGAAGGCGCGCGCTTGGTGTGATGCCGCACGTTACGAAGAGATGTACCAGCGGTCCATCAGTGACCCTGAAGGCTTCTGGGGGGACGAAGCCAAACGACTCGATTGGATCACGCCCTGGCAGCGGGTGAAAAACACAACCTTCGAGTCGCCCGTTTCCATCCAATGGTACGAAGGCGGTCAGCTCAATGTGTCGGCAAACTGTATCGACCGGCACCTCGAAAGCCGCGGCGACCAGGTCGCCATTATCTGGGAGGGCGACGACCCCTCGGTATCTAAGTCGATCACGTATCGCGCTTTGCACGAGGAAGTCTGCCGGTTCGCAAACGTTCTGAAATCGCGCGGCGTCAAAAAAGGCGACCGGGTCACAATATACATGCCCATGATCCCCGAGGCGGCTTACGCCATGTTGGCCTGTACGCGGATCGGTGCGATTCACTCCGTTGTCTTCGGCGGCTTCTCGCCCGACTCGCTCGCCGGGCGTATCCACGATTGTGAATCGACGTGCGTGATCACAGCGGACGAGGGCCTCAGGGGCGGCAAGCCGGTCCCGCTCAAGGCCAACACCGACAAGGCTCTCGAAAAATGTCCCGCAGTAACGACCGTAATCGTGGTCGAACGCACCGGCGCAGATGTGCCGTATGTCGAGGGTCGCGACGTGCCGTATACCGCCGCGCGCGCTGCCGCGGCAGCCTCGTGCGAGCCTGAAGTAATGGGCGCGGAAGACCCGTTGTTCATCCTTTATACGTCTGGCTCAACCGGCAAACCGAAGGGCGTGCTGCATACCACGGGCGGGTATCTGGTTTTCGCTGCCATGACCCACCAGTACGTTTTCGACTACCACGACGGCGACGTCTATTGGTGCACCGCCGATGTGGGTTGGGTAACGGGCCACAGCTACATCGTCTACGGCCCGCTCGCCAATGGCGCGACGACGCTGATGTTCGAAGGCGTACCAAATTATCCCGACTCATCGCGCTTTTGGCAGGTTGTCGACAAACACCAGGTCAACATTTTCTATACCGCGCCCACCGCCATTCGCGCGCTAATGCGCGAAGGAGATGGACCGGTGACCAAGACCAATCGTTCATCGCTGCGGTTGTTGGGCTCGGTTGGTGAACCGATCAACCCCGAAGCATGGGAATGGTATTACCGTGTGATCGGCAACAGCAATTGCCCGATCGTTGATACGTGGTGGCAAACTGAAACCGGCGGCATCCTCATTACGCCGTTGCCGGGTGCAACCGACCTCAAGCCCGGTTCCGGTACTAAGCCATTCTTCGGCATCCAACCGGCACTGATAAATCACGAGGGAACAATTCTCGACGGCGAGGCGGTTGGCAATTTGTGTGTGTTGGATTCTTGGCCAGGCCAAATGCGCACCGTCTACGGCGACCACAAGCGGTTCGAAGAAACCTACTTCTCTCAGTTCCCCGGCAAGTACTTTTCCGGCGACGGCTGTCGGCGCGACGCCGACGGGTATTATTGGATCACCGGTCGTGTTGATGACGTCATCAATGTATCGGGCCACCGCATGGGCACGGCCGAAGTTGAGAGCGCTCTTGTTGCCCATCCAGGGGTGGCCGAAGCCGCCGTCGTCGGCTACCCGCACGACATCAAAGGACAAGGCATTTACGCCTATGTCACGCTTACGGTGGGCACCGAGGCAACCGAGGCGCTGCAGAAAGAACTCCTTCAATGGGTGCGCAAAGAGATCGGGCCCATCGCGACGCCCGACCTTTTGCAATGGGCGCCGCGCCTACCAAAAACGCGCTCGGGCAAAATCATGCGCCGCATCCTGCGCAAGATTGCCGCCAACGAGCACGATCAGTTGGGTGACA
>JAPKDI010000335.1 GCA_026421105.1 Alphaproteobacteria bacterium
TTGACCAAAGTTCGATCCGCGTTCCCGGCCGCCGGATGCACAACGAGGCCGGCCGGTTTATCGATGACAATGACGTCGTCATCCTCAAAGGCGATGGTCAAGTCCATGGCCTGGCCCTGTGGGACCGGGGCGATCGCTGGAGGGATCAGCACGCTGACGGCCTGCGTCGCTAAAACCTTTGCGGAAGGGTCTTGGACGATGATGTCGTTCACCGCCACGTGCCCCGCCACGATCAGCGCTTTGAGCCGCGAGCGCGAGAGATCGTCGGAGGCCCGCGCAAGGAACTGATCCAGTCGCAGGCCGGCATCGGTCTCGGAGACAACAAGCTTGCGTTGCTCGCCCGATTCGGAAATGGTCTCAGACGTCATTTCGCGTCATGCAAACTCGGAGCTTCGTGGGATTGTGCAGGCACTCAAGGCCCTCGTCATTCTAATGGGTGTGATGATCGTCGCCGCCGTTGGCGTGATTATCATAACGATCATAAACCGCTCGCAGGACGCTGTGCAGCGCGGCGGCCCTTACGAAAAGGAAATTTCGCTCCCTGCGGGAGAAATCGTTGATATGACCAGCGGGCCCGGCACCGTCACGTTGCACTATCGGCTGCCCGAAGGCACTGAACAGCTTATCGTCATTGATACCGAGCGTGGCCGACTACGCGGGCTGCTTCGGCTCTCGCGCCCATGACGGTGCAGATCCCGGATCCCGTGATCCAGCAAATCGAGGCGTTCGCGCGCGCGCGCTTCCCCGATGAGGCCTGCGGCCTTCTGGTTGGCCGCCGCGCAGACGACGCCATCAAAGTATTTGGGGCACGCGAAAGTCAAAATATCGCCGCCAACCCGCGCTCGCATTTCGAAGTGGATCCCGGCCTGCGGCTGCGGCTCCAACGTGAGTTGAGAGATCAAGGCTCGGAAATCGTCGGTGTTTTCCATTCTCATCCTTCGGGTGACCCTGCACCCTCGAAGACCGACAGCGCGGCGATATGGGAGCCGGATCTTTTGTGGCTTATCACGGCGGTCGACCAGGGCGCAGTTGGCGTTTCGAAGGCTTACGCGGTAGACGACACCGATACGGGTTTGTCGTTTCGTCAGGTCACCATGGAGCGTGCCTAGGTGGATTTCCGTAGCGACAACGTGACCGGCGTTTGCCCCGAGATCATGGCAGCGATTGTGGCCGCCAATGATGGTTCGGCCGCGGCCTATGGCGAAGACGCGTGGACCGAACGGCTGCAGGCTGCCTTCAACGATCTCTTCGAGCGCGAAGTGACTGTCTTCCCGGTTGCAACAGGCACGGCGGCCAATTCATTGTCGTTGGCGAGCCTTTCGCCTGTTTACGGCGCGATCTACGCCCACGCGACGGCACACATCACTGTCGATGAATGTAATGCGCCGGAGTTCTATACCGGCGGGGCCAAGGTTGTGGCAGTGCCGGGCGCGGACGGAAAAATCACCGCAGCGGATCTTGACGGGCTTCTGGCCGGCGCAACGCCGCACGGCCATCACAACGCTCAACCCGCGGCCGTCTCCCTCAGTCAGGCTACCGAGGTCGGTACGGTCTACGGTGTTGACGAGGTTGCGGCGATTGGCGCCGTCTGCCGCGATCACGGCGTGGCTCTTCACATGGACGGCGCCCGGATCGCCAACGCCGTCGTTCACTTGGGTTGCTCATTCGCCGATGTGACGTGGCGCGCCGGCGTTGATGTGCTGTCATTTGGTGCCACCAAGAATGGCGCCATGGCGGCTGAAGCGGTCGTGTTCTTCAATCCCGCTGCGGCCGCGCGGATGCCGTTTTTGCGCAAACGCGCGGGTCATCTCCTTTCCAAGATGAGGTTTCTTTCGGCGCAGCTTGATGCCTACGTGAAGGACGATGTTTGGCGCCGCAATGCCGAACACGCAAATCGCACGGCTAAGCGGCTTGTCGAAGGGATATCAGCGCTACCCGGCGCTACCCTGCGCCACCCGCTTCAAGCCAATGAAATTTTTGTCCAACTGCCGGCGCCGGTGATTGAGGGGCTCGAGGCCGATGGGTTCCTTTTTCACGCGTGGGGCAATCCGTCCGACAACGTCGTTCGTCTTGTCGCGGGCTTCTCTACGGCTGAGGCCGATGTTGATCGGATCGTCATGCGCGCAATGGAACTCAGCGCCTAGACCCCAAT
>JAPKDI010000336.1 GCA_026421105.1 Alphaproteobacteria bacterium
ACACCGTCCGTCTAACCGAATAACAAACCGACCGGAGTTGGAAAGTCATGGCAGCCAAAGTTGTAAAGTTCGATCGCGACGCCCGCGACCGCATGCTCAAAGGGGTAAACATCCTCGCGAATGCGGTGCGTGTGACCCTAGGACCGAAAGGACGCAACGTCGTTCTCGACAAGTCTTACGGCTCGCCGCGCATCAGTAAGGACGGTGTTTCCGTCGCCAAAGAGATCGAACTTGAAGACAAGTTCGAGAACATGGGCGCCCAGATGTTGCGCGAAGTTGCCAGCCGGACCAGCGACGAAGCAGGCGATGGCACGACCACGGCGACCGTTCTCGCGCAGTCGATTGTCAACGAGGGTGCCAAGTCAGTCACCGCAGGCATGAACCCAATGGACTTGAAGCGCGGGATCGACAAGGCCGTTAAGGCCGTCATCGCAGAAATCCAGAAAGTTTCCAAGCCCGTCAAAACCGAGGGTGAAGTTGCTCAGGTCGGGACCATCTCCGCCAACGGTGAAGCAGAAATTGGTGACTTCATCGCCGAAGCCATGCAGCGCGTCGGTAAAGAAGGCGTCATCACGGTTGAAGAGGCCAAGGGCATGGCAACCGAGCTCGACGTCGTCGAGGGCATGCAGTTTGACCGCGGCTACCTGTCGCCGTACTTCATTACCAATGCTGACAAGATGATTGCCGATCTCCCGGACGCCTACATCCTACTCCACGAAAAGAAACTCTCCAGCCTCCAAGCAATGCTGCCGGTCCTTGAGACCGTCGTGCAGACCGGCAAGCCGCTGGTCATCATTGCCGAGGACATCGAAGGGGAAGCCCTCGCGACTCTCGTGGTTAATAAGCTCCGCGGTGGCCTGAAGATCGCAGCCGTTAAGGCGCCGGGCTTCGGTGACCGCCGTAAGGCACAACTCGAAGACATCGCCATCCTCACGGGCGGCACCGTGATTTCCGAAGATCTCGGAATCAAGCTTGAGAACGTCACCATCGACATGCTCGGTGTCGCCAAAACCGTCAATATCACCAAAGAAGAAACCACGATCGTCGAAGGCGCTGGCAAAAAGAAAGACATCCAGGACCGGGTCAACCAGATCCGCGCCCAGATCGAAGAGACGTCCTCCGAATACGACAAGGAAAAGCTGCAAGAGCGCCTCGCCAAACTGGCCGGTGGTGTTGCGGTCATCCGGGTCGGTGGCTTCACCGAGGTCGAGGTGAAGGAACGCAAGGACCGCGTCGACGACGCGCTGCACTCTACCCGCGCTGCGGTGGAAGAGGGAGTTGTTCCCGGCGGTGGAGTTACGCTCCTTTACGCAAGCCGTGTTCTCGAAAAACTCAAAGGTGAGAATCACGACGAGCAAATGGGGATCCAGATCATCCAACGTGCGCTCGAGCAGCCTTTGCGTCGGATTGCCGAGAACGCCGGTGTCAGCGGCGCCGTCGTTGCCAGTAAATTGCTGGAAGGCAAAGACAACAAGCGAGGCTTCAACGCACAGACCGAAGAGTATGTGGACATGCTCAAAGCCGGGATCATTGATCCCGCCAAGGTCGTACGTATTGCGCTTGAGGATGCAGCGTCAATTGCCGGTCTGATGATTACGACCGAAGCCATGATCGCCGACCATCCTGAGAAGAACGACGCACCCGCAATGCCGCCTGATATGGGTGGCATGGGTGGCATGGGCGGTATGGGCGGTATGGGCGGTATGGGCGGTATGATGTAGCCCAACGGTCATCCGTTAACGTTATGATGGGTCGCGGGGTTATTCCCGCGGCCCTTTCTTTTCGCCCATAAGCCCATTACCGTAGTTACGGCGAAAGTTGATGCCTTCATTGAGGCCTGCTCCGAGAAGATTGTGCTCCCGGTATTCCGCAATCTCGAGACGCTCGAGGCCTGAAGGACCAGCGCCCTAACAGAGCTGGGCCCTGAGGTCATAAGACCGTCTTTAGAAGGTCTTTCCGGGTCGTAGTGGCATAATTACCGATATGGTAGATAAGTACCGCCAGCTCAATTTCGCGACTGGACCCTAGGGCTCGACAGAATTTGTTGACGAGCGACCGTCCGAGAATACCGTCAAAAACCAGTGTCCAGTTTTATCCTGACTTGCCCACCAGGTACTGCAAGCACCCGAACATCTAGTCCCGCCGGA
>JAPKDI010000337.1 GCA_026421105.1 Alphaproteobacteria bacterium
TGTTTCATGTTGGTGCGCTGAGCGCTTATTCGATTCCGTGCATCCATATCGGGGCCACGGTTTATGTGATGGGGGATTTCGATGCGGGCGCGATCAACCGCGCTATCAGCGACCCCACCTTGAACATCACGCACATCAATGGCGCGGTCACGATGTATCTCTTGATGAGCCAAGACCCGTCGTTCGAACCGGCGGACTATTCCCGCCTGGTGTGCGCGACGATTAGCGGCGAATCGGCGCCCATGTCATTGCTGCGACGCTACCACGAGGAAAAGGCGCTGCCGTTACAGAACATTTACGGGCTAACCGAGTGCGGCCCGGTATTGACCGCGCTCGACCGTGACACAGCGGCGACCAAGATGGGCTCGATCGGGACAGCGGTGTTGTACACAGAAATTCGGCTGGTGGGCCCTGACGGGAAAGATGTCGCACCCGGCGAGGTCGGCGAGATATGGGCACGCGGGCCGAACGTTTCCCCCGGGTATTGGAACAATCCAGAAAAGACTCAAGAGGCATTTGAGGGCGACTGGTTGAAATCGGGTGACGCGGCACGGTGCGACCCTGCTGGATATTACTTTCTTATCGATCGGTGGAAGGACATGTACATCTCGGGCGGCGAAAACGTATATCCGGCCGAGGTTGAGAACGTGTTGTATCAGTTGCCCGACATCGCTGAGGCCGCGGTGATCGGCGTGCCGCACGAACGCTGGGGAGAATGTGGGCGCGCGATCATCGTGCCAAAAAACGGTGCGGTGTTAGATGAGGCCGCGATCTTGGCGCACTGCCGCAGCCAACTGGCTAAATTCAAGGTCCCGATGTCGGTCGTGTTCACCGCCGCGCTACCACGCAGCGGCGGCGGTAAGGTAGCCAAACCCGCACTGCGCGAGCGTTTCGGGGCGGTGGACACCGAGGGTTCCTAGAGAACGGGCACTTCTGGCGGCAAACTTTGTCGGGCCCATATTCATGGTTAGGCTGGGTGCTTCATCAAAAGGAGAACTCATATGAGCCCAAACGCCGTTCGCAAACTACAACCCCTCGCCTCCCCCTTTGTGTCCAACGCGACCGCCGACACTATCCAGATCGATAATGTCGAAGGCGGCAAACTCGGTTCGCCCGTCACATTGAAGACAATGATGGTCACGCCATCGATGGTTTTCGTCGAAACTGCGTTTTCAAAGGGCCAAGCGTCACCGCCGCATAGCCATGACGATCACGAGTCGATCGTGTACGTCCTCGAGGGCCAGGTGAAGGCGACCATCGACGGTGAAGAGTTCATCGCTGGTCCCGGCGACGCCTGGTACAACGCGCCCGGTGTGGTGCACAACGTTGAAGCGCTGACCGATGCAAAATCGGTTGAAGTGAAAACCCCGCCGATCAAGGCCTGGTAAAACCGATGTGGCGTACTGGGAGCGGCTGGCAAGAAGCCGTCATCAGTGTCAGCCACCTGGACCGCTGGATTGAGGCGCTTGGCCTCATCGGCGGTTGGGCGGTGCTGCATCGCGGCTCCGTCGCGCCGAGCATTTTTACCCATTGGGACCTGCCCGGCGATGCGCGCGGCGAAGAAGCGACCATGGGGCATCCCGAGGACCGCGACCGCTGGGTGCGTTTGATCCAAGTTGACGGCGTGTCACATCAACCGATCCGTGGCAGCGCACAACCCTGGGATACCGGCGGTGTTTTTTCGTTGTTGATCCGCTCCCGCGATATCGAGGGTGTGCTGCGCCGCGCTAACGATATCGGGTGGGGGTCATTCAACGACATCGACTTGATGAAATTTGAGGAACACCGCAACCGCAACGTGGTGTTGCGGGGCCCGGACGGGGTGTGTTTCGGGATTTATGAATCGGCCAACGACCCGGCACCCCATGACTTCGGCGCGCCGTTCACCGCAATGCAAATGGTGCGCGCGATTGCCCCGGCGCGCGACTTTTACGCAGATGTGCTGGACTGGTCGCCGTGGTTTGACGGCGAGACACGGCTGTCCATCAACCAATTCGGGATGCCGGCAAACTACAAAGGCAAGGTGCCCAAAAAGGTGGCCATCATGCATGCCTTGCCCGATGTCTTCGGCATGGTGGAACTGGTGCAATGGGAAGTATTCAGCGGACGCGATTTTGCAGACCGGGCCGTGCCGCCAAACCG
>JAPKDI010000338.1 GCA_026421105.1 Alphaproteobacteria bacterium
CCGAGGCATTGCGCGGCGGTGACAAGGCATGGTGGGGGCATCACGCGGCGTTTCGGTTACAGCACGCCGACCACCTGCCCCAGGTCAAGCAACCGATTCTCATTTTGTGCCCCAACGATGACTTGCGCGAGCCAACGTTACGCGCGGCAAAATACTTGCAGAACGGGCACATTCACGAACTGCCGGACTATTCGCACGGCATGTTGGACGTCCACACCGAAGACGTGGCCGCCGTGGCACGCAGCTTTCTTGACGGACCTGCCGATGACATCGGCGCCACGGCGCCGCGACCTGTTCCGGTTGCGCCAGCGCCTGTCGTACGGCCAAACCGGCGCGCGTTCCTTGAGACGCCGGGCGGGCAAATGCATTACCGGGCGGTACAGCCAAGCGCGCCGTCACGAACACCGTTCATGTGCCTTCACATGAGCCCCAATTCCGGGCGCATCTTCGAAGCCATCCTCGGCGCCATGGGTACCGACCGCGTAACGGTTGCGCCTGATATGCCGGGGTTTGGCGAATCCGATCCGCCAGCCGAGCGCCCCGAAATTGCGGACTACGCGCGCGCCGCCGCCCGTGTTGCCGATGCCTTGGGGCTAAAGCAGATCGATGTGATGGGGTATCACACCGGGTCCGAAACCTGTATCGAACTCGCGTTGCAACGCCCAGACTTGGTGCGGCGCATTGTTCAGATCTCGTGCCCGGTATTCACCGACGAGGAACTCAAGCAACTGCGCGAGAACTATGGTGGTCGGCCGATTGCAGCGGATGGTTCGCACATCGTCGGGAAGTGGAAGCACATGCTGCCGTTCTACGGGCCCTTGGTGCCGCGCGATGTGCTGGCGCGAAACTTTGCCGAGGGGTTGCGGGGTGGCCCGATTGCCCATTGGGGACATCGCGCCGCGTTCAACTATGATTTGCGCGAGACGCTGCCGAAAGTCTCGCAGCCGATTCTTGTCATCAATCCGAATGATGACTTGGTCGAGCAAACACCGCGCGGACTGCCGTTGATACAAAACGTTAGGATGGTAGAAATCAAAGATCGCGGGCACGGCTTTATCGACACGATGACAGATGACTTTGCGCAAACATTGCGCGACTTCCTGGACACAGACACGGTATCGCCGTCATGACCGACCCGATGGACCATTGGCGCACCCCAAAAGGGGTACGACGGGCTTTCAGTGATGGTCGCTTTGGCCAAATTCACTACCGTATCGCGCGGCCCGACTGGCCCACGCAGGTCCCACTGATCTGCTTTCACCTCAGCCCGGGGTCGAGCCGTATGTACGCGCCGTTCTTGCAGCGGATGGGCGCGGATCGTGTGGCGATTGCCGCCGATACGATCGGGTTCGGCGAAAGTTCTCCGCCGCCTGAGCCTAAGGAAATCGAAGACTTCGCGGGGTGCATGGGTGAGGTGCTCGACTCACTCGGTATTGGCACCGTCGACGTGCTGGGCACCCACACCGGATCTGAGATCGCGGTTGAGCTGGCCAATCAGCGATCCGAACAAGTCAGACGCTTGGTGTTGGTGTCTGCACCGGTGTTCACTGTCGAAGAACTCGATGGCTTTCGCGCTGAGTACAAAGGTGTACCGCTAGCGCCGGATGGCAGTCATCTCAAGATTCGTTGGGACATGCATTGGCATTGGCGCGGACCGGGGATGGACGCCAATCTTAATCAGCTCACGCTGTCCGAATCCGTTCACAGTGGGGAGCGCTATGAATGGGGGCACCAAGCAGCGTTCAACTACCCCTTCGGGGCGCGTCTTCAAGAGGTGCGGCAACCGATTCTCGTGTTGAACCCCGAAGATGATCTTGCGACGCAAACCAAGCGCGCCGAGGGCTTGATGCAAAATGGTCGCATTGTAGACCTGCCGAAAGAGACTTTTGGGCACGGCATGTTTGAAACGCACCCGGACGAGGTCGCGGCAATTGTTCGCGAGTTTCTCGACGATGAAGCGGCTAGGGATGACGCGGTTAATCCTGGCGGCGCGGGTAAGAAGACGATTGCGTCACCGGCGATAGCAGCGGATTTTGTCCGCCGCGGGTTTTTCGACAGCCGGTGGGGGCAGCTTCACTACCGCAGCATTTCTCCGCCTGAGGCGGCGCGGATGCAGCGGCCGCTGATTTGTTTTCACGCGA
>JAPKDI010000339.1 GCA_026421105.1 Alphaproteobacteria bacterium
CCGAGGCATTGCGCGGCGGTGACAAGGCATGGTGGGGGCATCACGCGGCGTTTCGTTTGCAGCACGCCGACCACCTGCCTCAGGTCAAACAACCAATTCTTATCTTGTGCCCGAACGATGACTTACGCGTACCAACGTTGCGCGCCGCAGCCTATTTGCAGAACGGGCGCATCCACGAACTGCCGGACTATTCGCACGGCATGTTGGACGTTCACACCAATGAAGTAGCCACCGTGGTGCGTAACTTTCTTGATGGACCTGCCGATGACATCGGCGCAACCGCACCACGAGCTGTTCCCGCTGCGCAAGCGCCTACCGTTCGGCCAGTCCGACGCGCGTTCCTTGATACACCGAGCGGGCAAATGCACTACCGCGCAGTACAGCCGAGCTCGCCGTCGCATACACCCTTCATGTGCCTCCACATGAGCCCCAATTCAGGGCGCATTTTCGAGGCCATCCTCGACGCGATGGGCAACGACCGTATCACGGTTGCGCCGGATATGCCGGGGTTCGGCGAGTCCGATCCACCCGCCGCGCAGCCCGAAATTGCTGACTACGCGCGCGCTGCTGCCAACGTTGCCGATGCCTTAGGGCTGAAGCAGATCGATGTGATGGGCTATCACACCGGGTCTGAAACATGCATTGAACTCGCGTTGCAGCGCCCGGACTTGGTGCGCCGCATTATTCAAATCTCGTGCCCAGTATTCACCGACGAAGAACTGGCGCAACTGCGCGAGAATTATGATGGTCGGACGATCACGACGGATGGTTCGCATATCGTGGAGAAGTGGAAACACATGTTGCCGTTCTACGGGCCCAAGGTGCCGCGAAATGTACTGGCGCGGAACTTTGCTGAGGGTTTGCGCGGCGGCCCAATTGCCCATTGGGGGCACCGCGCGGCGTTCAACTATGATTTGCGCGAGACGCTGCCCAAGGTCACGCAGCCGATCCTTGTCATCAATCCTAATGACGACTTGGTCGAGCAAACACCGCGGGGGCTGCCGCTGATGCAAAACGGTCGGATGGTGAACATTAAAGACCGGGGGCACGGCTTTATCGACACGATGACGAACGACTTTGCCCAAACATTGCGCGACTTCCTTGACACAGACTCGGTATCGCTCTCATGACTGACCCCATGGACTATTGGCGCACGCCTAAAGGGGTGCGCCGAGCCTTCTCCGATGGCCGCTACGGCCAAATTCACTACCGGATCACGCGGCCTAGAGGGCCAACGACAATACCGTTGATCTGTTTCCACCTCAGTCCAGGCTCAAGCCGTATGTACGCGCCGTTCTTGCAACGGATGGGCGCCGACCGCGTAGCGATTGCCGCCGATACCATTGGGTTCGGCGAGAGTTCGCCACCGCCTGAACCTAAGAAAATCGAAGACTTCGCTATCTGCATGGGCGAAGTGCTGGACTCGTTGGGAATTGGCGCCGTCGACGTGCTGGGGGCTCATACCGGATCGGAGATCGCGGTTGAACTCGCGAACCAGCGGCCCGAGCAAGTCAGGCGCTTGGTGCTGGTCGCTGCACCGGTATTTACTCATGACGAGCTCGACGGCTTCCGCGCCGAGTACAAAGGTGTGCCGCTCTCGCCAGACGGCAGTCATCTCAAAATTCGTTGGGACATGCATTGGCATTGGCGCGGACCGGGTATGGACGCCAACCTCAATCAGCTCACGCTGGCTGAATCTCTGCATAGCGGTGAGCGCTATGAATGGGGGCACCAGGCTGCGTTCAACTACCCCTTCGGCGATCGCCTTCAAGAGGTGCGCCAACCTATCCTCGTGTTGAACCCCGAGGACGATCTCGCGACGCATACCAAGCGCGCCGAAGGATTAATGCAGAACGGCCGAATTCTAGATCTGCCGAAAGAGATTTTTGGTCACGGCATGTTTGAAACGCACCCTGACGAGGTTGCGGCGATCGTCCGCGAGTTTCTCGACGATGAATCCGGTCGCGATGACGTGGTCAATCTAAGCGACGCCAGAAAGAAAACGATTGCATCCCCGGCGACCGCTGGAGGTTTTGTCCGTCGCGAATTTTTTGACAGCCGGTGGGGGCAACTTCACTACCGCAGTATTTCTCCGCCTGAGGCGGCGCGGATGCAGCGGCCGCTGATTTGTTTTCACGCGA
>JAPKDI010000340.1 GCA_026421105.1 Alphaproteobacteria bacterium
CGCCAAACACCGTGCCTGGGCATGTTTACTTCACGCTCGATATTCGGCACCCCGACGGGGCTTTTCTCAAAGCGTTGGGGGATAAGGTGGAGGATGTCTGCAAACGCAATGCGGGTGGTCTTCCCTACAAGGTGCGTGAAACGTACAACGTCCCGCCGATCCAGTTCGATGACGGGGTCGTCGGTCGTATTCGAGCGTGCACCAAAGCATTGGACCTGTCGCATCGCGACATGATTTCCGGCGCGCTGCACGATGCGAAGTATATGAATGACATTTGCCCTGCAGGTATGATCTTTGTGCCCTGTGAAAAAGGCATCAGTCACAACGAAGTGGAGGCGGCGGATCCGAAAGACTTGGCTGCCGGCGCCCGTGTTCTGGCTGAAGCGATGATCGCTCTCGCAAACCAATAGGACGACGATGACCCGTACACTGACGTTTGGCGCGGCTCAGCTTGGACCCATTGCTCGCGCGGATTCCCGCGATACCGTGGTCGCTCGACTGCTCGAAATGATGCGCGAAGCGCACGGACGGGGCTGTGACGTTATCGTCTATCCTGAACTTGCCCTTACGACGTTTTTCCCGCGTTGGTTTTTCGAGGACCAAGACGAAATCGACACATATTTCGAACGTGCTTTCCCAAGTCCGGTAACCCAGCCGTTGTTCGACGAGGCCAAGCGTCTTGGCATGGGGTTTCACATTGGCTACGCCGAATTAGTTGAACAGGGCGACCAAACCCGGCGGTTTAACACAGCTGTAGTTGTCGATAAGAGCGGGAACGTTGCTCTCAAGTACCGCAAGATTCACCTGCCAGGGCATGCCGAGCACGAGCCCTATCGCGCGTTCCAACACCTAGAGAAACGCTATTTCGAGGTCGGCGATTTGGGATTTCCGGTTGTCAGTTCCATGGACGGAAACTTAGGCATTTGTATTTGCAATGATCGACGCTGGCCGGAGGCCTACCGGGTCATGGGTTTGCAGGATGTCGAGGCAATTTTTATCGGCTACAACACACCCACCCATAACCCGCCGGCGCCGCAACACGATCACCTAACCTCATTTCACAATCATCTCAGCATGCAGTCGGGCGCCTACCAGAACGCGACATGGGTTGTTGGCGCCGCCAAGGCTGGTCGCGAGGAAGGTGTCGATATGTTGGGCCAGAGTGTGATTATTTCCCCATCTGGCGAGATCGTCGCGATGGCGTCCACGTTGGAGGACGAACTCATTACCGCCAAATGCGATCTAGATTTTTGCCGCTCCTACAAAGAAACTTGGTTCGCCTTCGAAAAGCACCGCCGACCGGAACACTATGGCCTGATTGTCGAGCGCACCGGTGCGAAACCACCTGGTTCAACATCATGAAAATACGCCGCGACTTTGTGGATACTGAGGCAGGACAACTGCATTTCGTCGCCAACGATCGCGTCGAGACCGGCAAGGCTACATTGGTGATGATCCCTCAGATGAGCGCGCTGGAACAGATTCCCTTAATGGAAGCGGTAGGTGGTCGCCCGATGGTCGCCATCGATCCCATCGGATTGGGCGATTCTGACCCCATCCCATGGGAAAGTCCGACGATGACGGATCATGCCGCGACTCTGTTGGCGGCGCTCACAGTGCTCAAGATCGATCGGTTTGATGTTTACGGCAGCCACTTTGGCGCACGCGCCGCTACGGAGATGGCGGTGATGGCGAGCGATCGTGTCACCCATGCAGTGCTAGATGGCGCGGGTCACCTGGAAGAGCCGTTTAAGACTGAACTCTTGGAGAATTATGCGCCGCCTATGCAGATAGACCATCACGGTTCGCAGTTGCGCTGGAGCTGGCATTTCGCGCGCGATTCGTTTCTCTTCTGGCCGCATTTCAGTCGGGACGCGGAACACGCCCGGATGGTCGGGATTCCTTCGGCGGAGGCGTTGCACGATCGGACGGTCCAGGTACTCAAGAATGCGCATTCTTTCGACAAGAACCTGCGCGCCGCATTCGCCTACCCCACTCACAGGAAACTGCCGCAGGTCGCTTGCCCGACGTTGCTTAGTCAGCGTGATGCGGCTTGCGCGACGCTCTTGCCTAATGCCAAGCAGACCGATAATCCGTTCTACGATTCGGTCCTCAGCACAGATGCAGATGTCGC
>JAPKDI010000341.1 GCA_026421105.1 Alphaproteobacteria bacterium
GGGATGGGCCAGCACATTAGTGCGGCGTTCGCGTTATTGCCATTGATCACGATCCCACTGACATAGTCGCAGCCGAGTTCGGCAGGCCACCATCCGTTGCCAGGTGCTTCTAACGTTTCGAGAAAGGCAGCCATGCCCGCGGTTATTTTGTTTCGAAGATAGGCTCGGGGGATTTCCCCTCGATTGTGTGACACACAACGGTAAGCGTTGCCAAGCGTCCTAGGTGGCCCGGTTGATAGGACCGGGTCGTTGCTGGCGCAGCCCCCACTAGACCGCTTTCTTCTCGACCGTCCCGACAAAGAAGTCGTTGCCCTTGTCGTCGATCACGATGAAGGCGGGGAATTCCTCAACCTCGATACGCCAGACGGCTTCCATTCCGAGTTCAGGATATTCCAGCACTTCGACCTTTTTGATGCAGTCCAGCGCCAAGCTCGCCGCGGGGCCACCGATAGAGCCGAGGTAAAAGCCGCCATGCTTGCCGCAGGCTTGGCGCACTATCGGCGAGCGGTTGCCTTTGGCGAGCGAAATCATGCTGCCACCGGCCGCCATGAATTCATCCACATAAGAGTCCATGCGGCCTGCGGTCGTCGGACCGAACGAACCCGAGGCATAACCTTTCGGTGTCTTCGCGGGCCCGGCGTAGTATACCATGTGGTCCTTCATGTACTGCGGCATCCCGTCACCGGCGGCTAGGCGATCCTTGATCTTAGCGTGCGCAATATCGCGCGCCACGATCATCGGGCCGTGCAACGACAGCCGCGTGCGAATCGGATATTCGGAAAGCTGCTTTAGGATGTCGGCCATCGGCCGGTTCAAATCAATGTGCACCACGTCGCCACCCAACTCGTCTTCGTTGATCTCCGGCAAGTACTTGGCAGGATTGGTCTCAAGCTGTTCAAGGAACACGCCCTCGCGGGTGATTTTGCCCTTGGCTTGACGGTCGGCCGAACACGACACACCGATCCCAATCGGCACACTGGCACCGTGGCGCGGTAAGCGGATCACACGAACATCGTGGCAGAAGTATTTGCCGCCGAACTGCGCGCCAATACCCATCGCACGTGTCAGTTCATAGACCTGCGCTTCGGTCTCAAGGTCGCGGAATGCTTGTCCATGTTCGTTGCCTTCAGTCGGCAAGGCGTCGAGATACCGCGTACTGGCCAGCTTGACGGTCTTAAGGTTGATCTCTGCGGAGGTGCCGCCGATCACAATCGCCAAATGATACGGCGGGCACGCTGCGGTGCCGAGCGACCGGATTTTCTCATCCAGAAACACCATCAAGGCGTCGGGGTTCAGGACGGCGCGGGTCTGCTGGTACAAAAACGTCTTGTTGGCTGACCCGCCGCCTTTGGCCATGAACAGAAATTTGTAGGCATCGCCATCGGCCGCATAGATGTCGATCTGCGCTGGCAAGTTGCTGCCGGTGTTGACCTCATCGAACATCGTCAGCGCCGACATCTGCGAATAACGCAAATACGACTCAGTGTAGGTATTGAAGACGCCGCGCGAGATCGCTTCGGCATCATTGCCCTGCGTCCAGATTTCTTGGCCTTTGTAACCCATCACGATGGCGGTGCCGGTGTCTTGGCAGCCCGGCAAGATCATGCCCGATGCAATGTTGGCGTTCTTCAAGAGCGAGTAGGCGACATAGCGGTCGTTATCGGAGGCCTCGGGGTCATCCAAAATGCTGGTGAGCTGCTGAAGATGGCCGGGGCGAAGCAAATGAGCGATGTCGCGCATGGCTTCTTTGGTCAGCAGCGTTAGCGCTTCGGGTGCCACCTTGACGATATCGACGCCATCAGCTGAAACGGTGCTGACAAATTTGTCCGTGACCTGGCGGTACGGCGTCTCGTCGGGGCCGAGCGGAAACATGTCCTGGTATTGGAACGCGACCATGGGTTCTCCTTTGATGGCGCTGAGCCACCGGTCGAACGTCTATTTTTTGCGGAACTGATCCAGTGCGACAACCTTCTCGCCTGTCGACGGTTCGGGCACGTCAACGCCAGATTTTTCATCGGTATCGTTGTCGTCGGTATGGTTGCTGACCGAGATCACCGCCCCACCGGGAGTTATTTGTGTCGGTTGGCCGATCTCACCGACGCTTTTAAAACGGCTTCGATCGGGCTGAAAC
>JAPKDI010000342.1 GCA_026421105.1 Alphaproteobacteria bacterium
TAGGCGGCTTCGTGGACCGAAACGGGGTCCTGGCGGCCCTGTTGTTTGTAGTAGCCTACGCCGCCGTAGTTGCCTTTTCTCTCCCGATTGCAACCGTCTTGTCGATCCTGGGCGGCTTCTTCTTCGGGACGGGTATCGGCACGTTGTGCGTGGTGGTGGGGGCGACGGCCGGCGCCGTCCTCTTGTTTCTAATTGCCCGGTCGACGTTGGGGGCCTTCTTACGCGAACGCGCGGGGCCGGCGCTCAAGCGCATGGAAGACGGATTCGGGCAAAATGAGTTCAGCTATTTGTTGATCTTGCGGCTGATCCCGCTCTTTCCATTCTTTGTGGTGAACATCGTGCCGGCTCTTCTTGGCGTCAGCCTACGCAACTACACACTCGCCACGGCGGTTGGGATTGTTCCGGGCGCGTTTGTTTACGTCGGTGTCGGCGCCGGGACCGGTTCGGTGATTGATAGTGGCGCGGTGCCTGGCCTTGATGCTTTTCTGCGGCCCGATGTATTGCTGCCCATGGTTGGGCTTGCCGTGTTGGCCTTCCTGCCTATTGGTTACAAATATTTGCAGCGCCGTCGCGCGGTCTCGTCCTGATGGCGGTGCTTAAGCCAGATATCTGTGTCATCGGGGCCGGTGCTGGCGGTCTTGTCGTCGCTGGCGGAGGCGCGTTGATGGGCGCCTCCGTGGTTCTTGTGGAACGCGGGGCGATGGGTGGCGATTGCCTGAACTACGGCTGCGTGCCCTCGAAAGCACTGCTCGCTGCCGGAGAGGCGGCAACGTTCGGCGATCGTGCGAAGCCATTCGGCGTTAATTACAACCCTCCAAACGTTGACTTTGCCAAAGCCCTAGAGCGCGTCCGCTCTGTCATCGACGGCATTGCACCGACCGATTCGGAAGAACGTTTCCGCGGGATGGGGATCGAAGTGATGCGGGCCAGCGGCAAGTTCACGGCCCGAAACGAGTTGGTCGCCGGCGATCATGTTATTCGCGCGCGCCGGTTTGTTATCGCAACCGGTTCATCACCCATGGTGCCGCCGATCGCGGGGCTGGATACCGTGCCCTACTTCACCAATGAAACGATCTTCGACAACCGAACCTGTCCCGAGCACTTGCTGATTGTCGGTGGCGGTCCGATCGGTCTTGAACTCGCCCAAGCGCATCGACGCCTCGGCGCCCGCGTGACGGTGATGGAGATGATGCGGTTCATGCCGCGCGATGATGAAGAACTTAGCCAGATCGTAACCGATCGGCTGCGCGCCGAGGGCATCACCTTGCACGGGGGTGCCCAGATTCAGGCGGTGGCCAAAGAAGGTAATGAAATTCGACTGGATGTCGAAATTGACGGTCAGGCACAGCAGATCACGGGCTCACACTTGCTGGTCGCAGCGGGTCGGGTGCCCAATCTTGATATCGGGCTTGAGGCGGCGGGCGTCGAACGCACACGGCGGGGCTTGAAGGTCGACTCACGCCTGAGAACTTCAAACAGAAAAATATTTGCCGTTGGCGACGTCGTGGGCGGCGCACAATTCACGCACGTCGCGTCGTATCACGCCGGCATCGCGCTGCGGAATATCCTGTTTCGTCTTCCGGCGCGCACAACCAAGCAAGTCATTCCTTGGGTGACTTACACTGATCCGGAATTGGCCCATGTCGGGATGCTCGAACATGAAGCGCGCGCCAAGTTCGGCAGGGTCTCCGTTGTACGCTGGCCACTTGCCGAAAACGACCGCGCCGCAGCGCAAAATGACCCCGAGGGGATCATCAAGATTGTTAGCACGGTCAAAGGTCGCGTTCTTGGCGTGCAAATCGTTGCCCGGAACGCGGGCGATCTCCTGTTGCCATGGGTCATGGCAGTCGGCCGCCGGGAAAAAATTGGCACCATGGCCGGGCTAATGGCGCCCTACCCGACATACTCTGAAATAGGGAAACGTGCCGCCGGAAGCTATTTTGCGCCCGCTCTTGCGAGCCCCAAGGTGAAGCGCGTCGTGCGTTTTCTGGCCCGATTTGGCTGAACCTAAGGCCCCTATGTGATAAGCGGGGGGCATGAGGCTATCTAACGCTGTACGCTTTGTGCCTTGGCGACGAAGCCTATCTGGTCGCCTTCTCGTTCTGACCTTGTCCTATGTCATGGTCA
>JAPKDI010000343.1 GCA_026421105.1 Alphaproteobacteria bacterium
TGTGGATGAGTTACGCAGGTGATATATCTGTCGAGGACGCTTGGCGTATTCTCGGCGAAGACGCGGCGGCGCAATTGGTCGATGTGCGGACTCAAGCGGAATGGAATTTCGTGGGTTTGCCCGATCTGAGCAAAGTCCAGAAGGCCGTTCATCGCGTCGAATGGCAGGGGTTCCCGGGTGGGGCGCCCAACGCCCAGTTTTCCGATCAAGTAGCGGCAACTGGCGCCAAGCCGACCGATCCCATCTTATTCCTGTGTCGCTCTGGAGGCCGCTCGAAGGCGGCCGCCATCGCCCAAACCGGCGCGGGCTATAGTAAGTGTTACAACATCGCGGGCGGTTTCGAGGGCGACCTCGACGGTGACGGCCATCGTGGCCGCGTCAGAGGCTGGAAGTCAGCCGGTCTCCCCTGGAATCAGACCTGAGGGCTATATGGAAACGCCAACACCCAATAGACCTCTCAACGATATCTGGCAGTCCGTTCGCGATCGGCTTCGTGCCGACGTCGGCGACGCCGCGTATAACAGTTGGCTCAAGCAACTCGAGCTGACCAACATTCAGGACGAACGTGTGTTGATGTCGGTGCCCACGCGGTTCATGCGCGACTGGGTGATATCGCACTACGCAGAAAAAATTCGCGCCGCTTGGGCTGTCGAATCGGGCGCTGAGCCGCAGATCGATATTCTTGTCCGACCTTCAGGCCAGGCGGCGGCGCCTATCTTGAAAAGCGCCCCTGGCGCAACGGTCCAAGACAAGCCGATCGATCAGGAGTTGGCCGAGGCGGGCGCGCCGCTCGATCCGCGCTGCACCTTCGATAATTTTGTTGTCGGTAAAGCGAACGAACTTGCCTACGCCGCTGCGCGCCGCGTGGCCGGGTCAGATGATGTCCCGTTCAACCCGCTCTACCTCTATGGCGGCGTGGGCCTGGGCAAGACCCATTTGATGCACGCGATTGCTTGGCATATTCGCCAGCGTGACCCGAAGCGCCGGGTGATCTATCTGTCTGCCGAAAAGTTCATGTACCAATTCATTCGGGCGCTTCGGTACAAAGACGTCATGCCGTTCAAACAACTGTTTCGCTCGGTCGATGTGCTGCTGATCGATGATGTGCAGTTCATTAGCGGCAAGGACTCTACCCAAGAAGAGTTCTTCCACACCTTCAACGCCTTAGTGGATCAAAAACGGCAGGTCATCATTTCCGGCGATCGCTCGCCCTCCAGCCTCGACGGGATGGAAGAGCGCATGCGCTCACGCCTAGGCTGGGGCTTGGTCGCGGATATTCACGCGACGGACTACGAACTGCGGATTGGCATTTTACAGTCCAAGGTACAGCATATGGGGGCCAAAAATGTGCCCCAGCAAGTGCTGGAGTTCCTTGCCCACCGGATTACCTCGAATGTCCGCGAGCTTGAGGGGGCCCTCACCCGGGTCCTGGCCTATTCCAACCTCGTGGGACGGCCCATCACGCTTGAAACCACCCAGGAAGTGCTCCGCGATCTTCTCCGCGCAAACGATCGCCGGATTACCATCGAGGACATCCAAAAACGAGTGGCCGAGCACTACAATATCCGCATCTCCGAGATGCATTCGGCGCGCCGCGCCCGGGCAGTTGCTCGGCCCCGTCAGGTCGCCATGTATTTGGCTAAACAACTGACTTCCCGGTCGCTGCCCGAGATCGGGCGGAAGTTCGGAGGCCGCGACCACACCACTGTCATGCATGCCGTCAAGCGCATCGACGAACTGCGGCAAGGCGACAGTACGTTGTCGGAAGATATCGACCTGCTGCGGCGAATGCTTGAGACCTGATTCCCTACTCAAAAAATCCTTTTAGTTCAGCACCTTAAGGCTTCATCCCGAAGCAAAAAAAGCATCCCCGGACGGCTTGGCGGGTGCTATACTTTGTGCCCGTCCGTCGTTCGACGGGACCGTGTTTTTTTGTTGTGGTTTTCGCCGCTGGCGCGCCACGACAGAATCGCAGGTTAAACCGAGAATTCTCCCGTTTCGGAGCGCCTGCGGGGCGCCTATCTTATCGAAATTGAATATATGACGCGCCGGTCGGGACTTCGACCGGTCGCACAGAACAACAAAGAATTGGCGCCATGAAGATTACGATCG
>JAPKDI010000344.1 GCA_026421105.1 Alphaproteobacteria bacterium
ACGTCCTCGGGATCACGCTCCAGCGCCGCGCCATACCCGCCGCCGCATGGACCGTGCGCGATAAATTTGTCGCCCGTTTTTGCTGCGCGGTAGGGAAGTTTGGAAGGCAAGTTTTCAGAGGAGCCGTCGTGACGGTCAAATCGCAACGTCGCGGGATCACCTTCTTGGCCGCCGTCGAACCCCCACGGTTTGAAGAGATGGCCTTCTCCCTCCACGGAATAGCCGCCATCGCCGAGGAATGTGAATTCTCGAATGGCGCCGATGCCACCGCGCCACTTACCAGCTGGGACGGTGTCTTCGCGCATCTCATAACGGTTCACCCGAAGCGGGAGATGCGACTCGATATCCTCAATTGGATTATTGCGTGTGTTCGCGTAGAGCGTATCCACAGCGTCCATTCCATCCATGCCGTAGCGGCCGCCGTAGGCACCTTCGAAAATCTCCATGTGCACCCAGTGCTGGCCTTGCTCAAGGCCGGAGAAGGCGATGACCTTCAAGTTGCCAACGCCCGCGCTGACCTGACGCGGCACGGCCGGCGCCAGAGCACGCATAATTGTGTCGGCAATCATTAGGCCGGGTGTGAACCGCGCGATGACAGGTGCAGGGAAATTCGGGTTTGCCAATGATCCCTTGGGGGCAATAATCTTAATTGGTCGCGTCAGTCCACTGTTTTGGGGCACGTAGCCAACCGTTGCAGAATCAACAAGGATCGAGCGAATAGTCAACCAGATCGCGACATCAACCGTGCCCTCAAACGGCATATTGATTGGAAGGTCGACCTGATCAGCGGTCCCCGTGAGGTCCACCGTGATGTCGCTGCCCTCGACGGTTAGCGCGACTACGATCGGAAGATTTTTCTCTTTCGGGTTCTTGCTGTGTTCGTAGCCATCGATGTGACCGGTTGCGCGGTAAACGCCGTCAGGAATCTTGGTGATGGCATCGCGCATCATCTTCTCAGACGCATCCATTAGTGCCTCTGAAGCGCCCATAACAGTCTCATAGGTGTAGCGCTCGATTAGGTTGATGAAGCGATCCGCACCGATGCGCGCTGCAGCGATTTGGGCCTCCATGTCGTCAACCACGAGATGCGATGCGCGAATGTTGTCGCGCAGCATGTGCCACACCATGTCGTTCTTCTTGCCTTGGTCGAAGACCTTAATGGCTTTGAACTGGAGGCCCTCAGCATAGACGTCCATTGCGTCAACGATGCCGCACGAACCCGGGCTTAGCGATCCGATATCGAGGTGGTGCGCTGTCGTTGCCGACCAGCCGACCAGCTTGCCGTCGATGAAGACTGGCACAGCAAAAAGAACATCCGGGCCATGCGAGGACCCGCCGTAGGGGTCGTTGTGCATGATCACATCGCCGGGCCGCACTTCCTCGCCGCGCGATGCGAGCGATTTGTTGATCCCTTTGATGTAGCCGGGGATGGGGCCAGATTGTAGCGGTGTGCTTTGTTTGGATTCACAGAGTTGGCGACAGTCAACATCGACAATCGCTGCGCCAAAATCTTCCGATTCTCGGATGATCGACGAATAGGCCATTCGCATCAGCTTGTAGCCCATTTCGACCGCGATGCTCTCAAGCGCCCCTTGGATGACGCTGGCAGTAATGGGGTCGACGGCGCGGCGGTTGTCGCCTTTACCGGGAACGCTAGACGAGGTCATATCTTCCCTCCGACGTTGATGAATAGGTTGCCGCTAAGGTCGGCGCTAAAGGTACACGTCGGCGGCACCACCGTGGTTGTGTCCTTTTGTAATATGATCGCCGGACCCGGAATGCTCACTTTAAGAGGCAGGAGGTCGCGCCGATAGTAGGGGGTTTCAAATGTCTGGAGCGAGCCATCGATCCTGAACATTGAAGAGTCTCGTCGGACCAGGGCCGCGTCTAACGATCGAGCGGCGGTCTCATCAACCACTTCCGCCTGGATTTTTGGCATCTCGCCCACGCCAGTAACGCGCGCGTTGACCAACTCCACAGGTGAATCAGGGTAGTTCTGACCGTATTCGCCCAAGTGAAGCGCGTGGAAGCGGTCGAACACCTGAGTCATCAGCGCGCCATCTACCTTGCCATCGGGAAAGTCGATCCGAAGCTCATAT
>JAPKDI010000345.1 GCA_026421105.1 Alphaproteobacteria bacterium
CAACCGACGAGAAGGCGCCACCAATCATATTGCAGCCGCCCAAGGCGAGGAGAACACTAGATACCAGCATAAGCCGGCGGCCAGTCCGGCGCGTTAAGAGCTCGCCGTTACGATGTTGAATGTTGATTTGCACCTGGTTGAACTCAGGTCCGCCATTTCCCGTGGATGGCCAGTCTAGTCCCGCCGACACAACCGAGAACAAAATATAGCATGAGGGCGGGCATTGCTCTACCATATTTTGTGGCTATTAGATGAATCCAGCAGTGGTCAGGGCTTTAATCAGCGGGGTGTGTTCGCACCGGTGAGCGCGCGGAGAAAGGCTCTTGCCAGCGACGACCCTCAATTCGACGTTTGCGCCAAGATCGCGCAACGTCTTCCCGGTCTTCTTAGGTCAATCACGCCAAGGTTCTTGGTGTGCAGTTGTACGACGACTAGCGCGACCAACTACGAGATCCTCGCTTGTTAACATGGCATTAACTACGTCGCGCTACGCTCTGCTGTCTTTTTTGATCAGTGGAGCGGTTCATGCGCACACGCGCGCGGCGTTTATTCTTTGTTGGCTTCGCGCTGACGCTCACCAGCTGCGGCACCGCGTTCTCGTGCGGCTCAGAATTCGGTGCGCCGCCAGAGCGTGCTTTCTGGTGCGCGCCGGCAGGCGATGTCGGAAAATTCTTTAAGGTTCCGCTGCCAGCAGCAGATCCGGCGCCGCCCACCGTGACCTGTACCGAAACACTGGGTGATCGCGATTGTGTCGCCGCCAGTTCCTAGTTCAAGGCGCCGCCGCCCGCTCGACAGCAACCGATTTGATTAGCGCAGTTATCTCGCGGCCAGGCTCTAGCCCAAGTTCGACCACGGATCGCCGCGTGACCCGCGCCAGAATCGGAACGCCAACGTCAATTTGAATGTCTTGGTGCGCCTGTCTTGCTGCGCTCACCTGCGTAATGGTGCCACCAAGGCAGTTCAGGGTGCTGATATTGTCAGGAAGGGTGGTTGCGATCGCAATGTCTCGCGCTTGAATCCGCAATCGCAAACGATCGCCGACCGTGCCATCGATCGCCGGTATCACCAGGCGGCCGCCCTGGAACGACACCGTCGTCAATTGGTACATCGTGTCATGCGCCGCTATCTGTCCATCCAGCACGGTACCCGCGTCGCGGCGGTCCACCAGAGGGCCTAAGTCGAGCCGCGCGGTAATTTCAGACACCGAGCCTACCGCTAACGTTTTGCCTCTGTCCAAAACAACGAGGGTGTCTGCAAGTCGCGTGATTTCATCGATCGCGTGGCTGACATAGACAATCGGCACTGCAAGGTCGCGACACATCTTTTCGAGAAAGGGCAGTATTTCATCACGCCGTGCGCTGTCGAGATTAGCGAGTGGTTCGTCCATCAGTAACAACCGAGGTCGCGACAAAACCGCCCGGCCGATTGCAACGCGTTGTTTCTCGCCACCCGACAATCGGTGGGGCAGCCGATCTAACAAATGGTCAACACCGAGCAGTCCGATGACGGTCTCGAAATCGGGTCCTTTACTGTGGCCGCTGGTCCGCCGGCTGCCATATAGCAGGTTTCTACGAACGGTCAGGTGCGGGAATAGGCGGTCTTCTTGGAAGACATAGCCGATCCCACGACGTTCAGGGGATTGAAAGATTGCTCGCGCTGAATCGTAGAGCGTCGTACCTCCAACAACGATGTGCCCTGCATCAGGTCGGTTCAATCCGGCAATCGCGTCAACGATCGATGTCTTCCCGGCACCGGAAACGCCGTACAGGGCCGTGACGCCCGAGCCCGATTCAAAGTGCGCATCCAAAGTGAACGATCCATAGGTCTTCTTGATTGAGACGTCGATCATGGCGCTGATCCTCGGATTCGTGCTGAGATGCGGCGACTTAGGGCCTCAGACAAGATCAGAGCCGCCAGCGCTATGGCGATGGACACCAATACGAGGCGTAAGATTGCGTCGTTCGCACCCGGCACCCGCATAAGGCTGAAGACAGCGAGAGGCAGCGTGCGTGTACCGCCCGGAATATTGGATACAAACGTAATGGTGGCGCCGAACTCACCCAGCGACCGAGCAAATGCCAGGACTGTGCCGGATA
>JAPKDI010000346.1 GCA_026421105.1 Alphaproteobacteria bacterium
CCCTACGCTGATTACTCGTTCTATCAGTGCCTCTATTCGCGCTCGCGGTCCTTCAAGTTCTTGGAAGCGGAGGGTGCCGTCTTCATGATCGAGCATCTGATGGAGCGGGCACCGTCCTTGCGCGAACGACCCTTGGAAATTGTTGAATTTCTGGCCGGTGCTGGTGAGTACGAGAACTTTATTCGTAGCGAGGCGCGCTTTGACATCGCGCGCTATGTTGGCATCGACGCGATCCGGCCGCCGAACGCGCGCACTGAGCTGCTGGTCGGGCCGGTGGCCACCACGTTCCCGGAATGGAAGGCCGATGCCATTTTGGCCCTGTTCTATAGCGCTAGCAGTATCCTTGGGGGAGATGGGCGCCCCTCGCCAACAGCGTTGCTCGAGATGGCGCAGAACGCGTACCGCAACTTGAAGGAGAACGGCGGATTTGTTTTGTCGTTTCCGGCACGCGGCGAATCTTTGTCATTTCGCGAGGACGACGAGGAAGAGGAGGAGAGTGAGATAGCGATCCCGATTTACAACGGGTTGCGTGAGCGCTTTGGCCTTGAACCGATCGAGAACGCTCTAATCCGCTACAAATCTGATGAGAGCTATGAGCGCTCCACAGGTCTGTCGATCGAACACATCAAGGATGCGCGGGTCGTCCGTGAGCATGACGACAAGGTGATGGGCCGGATCACTGTCCAAGACCCGATGTATCAGCAGTATCTCTCGGAATCGCACTTTGTTTGGATATTGCGCGAAGCAGGTTTTCGCGAGTTCATGTTCTTTGACATCAATGCAGATGACGGCACGCCCACCTATGAGCGGTTGGATGATGTCATGACAGAGCCCGAGGAGTACGCGAACCACCTCATCGCCATTCGTTAAGGCGAGGCTCGAACGGGCGCTTACTTAAAGGCGTGGGCCATTTTACGCGGCGGTCCGGTTGGCTCGTCCGTCGCAATTTCTAGGATCAGTTTTCGCTGCACGGCTTGGGCGAAGCAGAGGTCTTCGCCGGCCACGACGACAAACGTACCGGCACCACAGATAATCACCTGTGCGAAGCAGATCTCCAGCGTTCTGTGACGACAGTTTCCACTGGTCGGGCGCTCAGATTCGGAATAAGCGATTACGAGACCGTGGATGGTGACGCCGCTTTGAACGACCGTGTCGCGGGCGAGTCAATTGGGATGCCTCTGAAGTTTTCTAAGTAGGTCGAGACATCAATGATGCGCCGTATTGAGGCAATGTCATTGTTTTGAATGAGATCGGCTGAGTAGATCAGCGCGTTCCAACTCAAGTTCTAGCCGAACGCCTCCTGCCGCGCCTCAATCAGGGCTTATGCGAATCGGACAGCGGAAGTGGGTTCTGAAATGAACGTCCAGTCAACGATTGTGTGCTGTGATTTCGGTGGTCCTACTCGACATAGGCTACGGGGATGCCGGGCTCGTGAACTGAACTGGATCGCCTCCAGCACCCAGGGGTGCATCATGGCCTGGCCGTATCTATCACGCAGTAGGCTCATCCCTCCATCATCGAACGAACTGGGTCCATCGGCAGCCAGGTAAAGTTCCAGATTGATGGCGCGGCCTTGCGACTGGGCGAGCACTCGCGACTGGGGCCATGTCACGAGCAAAACGGGTAGGGTGGTAAGGAGGGCAGGTAGATGAGGCATTGGGCGACCCTGTGTTGTCCCGCGCCGTCGGGCGGCCAACCCCAGGTGAGAGAAAAGTCCGCTAGCTAAGTCACCGGTTTTGGGCGTACTGATGGTTGCCCGCTATAGTCTCCCGACCCGACAAACTGCGGATGGCCATGGCAGACGAAAATCCCCTACAGCCGAAAACGTTCAATCAACAACTGTTGGCCGGTGGCCGCGCCCATCCGGTGATCGGATGGGTTGTCTTGGGGCTTGGTGTTGGGGCGGCTTTTGGCGCTGGCGAAGGAAACGACATGGGCCTGTTTGCGGGCCTCGGGGTCGCCATTGGGTTCGGCGTCGGCATCTTGATCACGCGATGGTCGGCGCGACGGCGTTACGAGCGCGGCGGCAAGTAGACAAGAAAAAGCCCGCAAGGCGTGAACCTTGCGGGCTTGATTGAGTGACGTGAGGGGCGT
>JAPKDI010000347.1 GCA_026421105.1 Alphaproteobacteria bacterium
AACCATGCTGTCACAAAGGGTGCGCTGTTCCTTGTCATGGGCTGTATCGCTTATGCCGCGGGTTCGTGCCGGTTGGAGAGTTTCGCAGGCCTTGGCAAACGGATGCCGCTGACAATGGCGGCGTTTGTGATCGCCGGGTTGAGCCTCATCGGCGTGCCGCTGACCGCGGGCTTCGTCAGCAAGTGGTTTCTTGTACTGGGGGCGATTGAAAACGGTTGGTGGCCTGTTGCAGTTGTCATCTTGGCAACGTCACTGCTTGCAGCTGTTTATGTCTGGCGCGTGGTGGAACTCGCGTACTTCCGTGATCCGCCACCCGATGGAGTAGTGCTCACCGATCCACCGATGGCGTTGCTCGCCCCAACATGGGTTTTGACCGGTGCATGCGTCTATTTCGGAATTGAAACGTCGCTGTCGGTGGGCTTTGCCGAACAGGCTGCGCATTTCTTGATGAGCGGGCGCTAGGATGACCGCGGACACTTTGCTCATTCTGGCATTAGCCCTGCCCCTCGGCGGCGCGATCGTCATCTCGATGTTAGGTCGCGCACCCAATTTGCGCGAAACCGCTACTTTGTCGACGGCCGTTTTGTTGTTCGTGCTGAACATCGCTTTGGCCATCGAGGTGTTCGACGGCGCACGACCAACGTTCGAGATTGCAAGATTCATCCCAGGTGCGCCGATCACGCTGGGCGCAGAACCGATGGGCGTTATCTTCGGGCTGATCGCTAGCGGCCTATGGATTGTGACTTCGGTCTATTCCATCGGCTATATGCGCGGCAAGAGCGAAGCGAACCAGACACGTTTTTACACGTTCTTTGCCATCGCGTTGGCGAGCACCATGGCCGTGGCTTACGCTGGCAACCTCATTTCCCTTTTCATCTTTTATGAAGCTCTTTCTCTCTCAACCTACCCCTTGGTCACGCATCACAACAATGAGGCGGCTCGCAAAGGGGGCCGCACTTACCTGGGCGTGTTGTTGTCGACGTCCATCGGCTTGTTCTTGCTCGGCGTCCTGTGGGTTTGGCATGAGGCGGGCTCGCTCGCGTTTGTCCCGGGCGGTGTTTTCGGTGAGGACAGCGACCTCAGCTTAATCGCACCGATGCTGGCGCTGTTCATCTTCGGCATTGGCAAGGCCGGCGTGATGCCTTTCCACCGCTGGCTCCCCGCCGCCATGGTCGCCCCGACACCGGTCAGCGCACTACTGCACGCCGTCGCCGTCGTGAAGGCCGGGGTATTCTCGGTGCTCAAAGTCACGACATACACATTCGGCATTGATGTTCTATCGATCGCACCCGGGACGGATTTCTTCTTGTGGGTTGCCGCAGCAACCATTTTGATTGCCTCGATCATTGCGTTGCGCCAAGACAATCTAAAACGCCGATTGGCCTATTCGACGGTCAGTCAGCTGAGTTACATCGTGTTGGCCGCCATGTTAGCAAACTCGGCTGGTATCGTGGGCGGCACATTGCACATTGCGTCGCATGCATTTGGCAAGATCACCTTGTTCTTCTGCGCGGGCGCAATCTACGTCGCAGCCAACAAAACGACTGTCAGTCAATTGCGCGGTATTGGCCGGGCGATGCCCTGGACCATGACCGCATTCACGATCGGTACATTTTCGATTATTGGCCTGCCGCCGACCGGTGGCTTTGTCAGCAAGTGGTACATTTTGTTGGGCACTTTGCAGGCCCATCAACCGGCGATGGCCGCGGTGTTGATCATCAGCACACTGTTGAGCGCCGCGTATCTGTTGCCCATCATTTACACAGCATTTTTTCACGCACCGGAAACATCTGGCATGCCGACCCACGGCGAGGCGCCACTACCGATTTTGTTGGCGCTCGGTGCATCGGTGACACTGACGTTCTTGATGTTCTTCTTTTCCGAACCGGTGGTGCGCGCCGCCGCGTCGATTGTCGGAGGCCTGTAATGGAGAAACACTGGCTGGTCAGACCTAAAACAGTCCGACTGCTGTGGATCGTTATGATTGCGATCCTTGCCGTAACGGTGCTGTTGCAGCTTGGTGCGCACATTCACGGCGAATTCCACGTCGACGAGACCTTTGGGTTCAACGCTTGGTATGGCCTAGG
>JAPKDI010000022.1 GCA_026421105.1 Alphaproteobacteria bacterium
ACCTGTTGGTACACATCGATGGTCGCGGCGCGCATTTGGTCAACGGTGAAGCGTTTGAGGACGTTTGCCCGAGCCACTTCAGCCATCCGTGCACGCGCGCCCACGTCGAGCGCGATGGCATCGGCTATTACTGCTGCCAAAGACTTAGGATCATCGGGTGTCACCAGCCATCCTGTTTGCCACGGCAAGACGGTCTCGCGCGCCCCACCGTGGTCACTGGCCACGACAGGCCGACCCATCGCCTGCGCCTCAACAGCAACCCGCCCGAACGCCTCAGGGTCAGTGGAGGCCGAAACCACGACATCTGCCAGCATGTAGGCTGCAGGCATATCGCTGCAATTGTCGACAATATGTACGATATGCTGAAGCCCGCGATCACGAACAAGCTTGTCAAGCTCTTGGCGATACCTGTTGCGGCCCTGATCCGACCCGACAAGAAGACACCGCACATCGTCGCGACCGAGATGGCCCAGCGCGTCGATCAGCACGGACTGGCCTTTCCATCGCGTCAGCCGACCCGGCAGCATGATGACTGGCATCCCGTCCTGTAGCCGCCACGCATTTGCGAGTTGGATAATGCGTTCGGCGGAAGTCTTCTGAGGGTCGAATAGATCGACGTCGACACCACGATGGATGGTAACAATGCGGTCATTCTCTATGCGGTGGCATTGCTGGATCTGGTCTGCAATGAAATTAGAGATCGCGATGACCTTTTCGCCGCGCGCCATCACCGAATTGTAGATATTTTTGATCGGGTTAGCGGCGTTATAGGCGCCGTGATAGGTGGTGACGAAATGCGCTCCAATTCGACGGGCCGCGATGAGCGCGCTCCAGGCCGGCGCCCGACTTCGCGCATGAACAATGTCGACCTTGCGATCAAACGCGAGCTCGGTGAGCGCACCGGCATTGCGGTGAATCGTCCACGGCTTCTTGGATTGGAGTGGCAGCGTGATGTGCTCGACTCCCGCTCTTTCTAGCTCCTTGACCATTGGCCCGCCGGCTGACGCAACAAGACTGACCCAGCCTTTGGCCGCCACAGCGGAGGCAATATCGACTGTGCCGCGCTCCACCCCGCCGGTAACCAACTCGGGCAATACCTGTAGGACGACAGGCGCACCAGCGCGGGTTCCCGAAGTCTCCGAACTCGGGATTGTCTGACTTGCTGGGTTCATGCGATCAATGACTCATGAACGACGGTGAGAGCTCCCCAAATAGACTTGCGCGCGAGGGCGATGTGCACCTCGCGTACCATTCTACGCGAGGTGCAGCGCCGGGCGTCATTTTTTTGGGCGGGTTTCGCTCCGATATGTCCGGCACGAAAGCAGTCGCGCTCGAGCAGGCATGCAAGGTACGGGGTCAATCTTTTGTCCGTTTTGACTATTTCGGTCATGGCCAGTCAGGCGGCATGTTCACAGACGGCACCATAACCCGATGGCGTGACGACGCGATTGCCGTTCTGGATGCCGCGTCAGAAGGGCCACAAGTCTTAGTGGGATCAAGCATGGGCGGATGGCTTATGCTACTGGTTGCCCTAGCTCGCCCGGAACGTGTTTCGGGACTGGTGGGAATCGCCGCCGCGCCGGACTTCACCGAGGATTTGATGTGGCTAGCCTTCGACGCATCGACCCGAACGCTTCTTGAAACCGAAGGGGTCTACCTTGAGCCCTCGCCTTACGACCCAGAACCGACGCCGATCACAATGCGACTGATCGAAGACGGTCGCCAACACCTCATCTTGGGGCAAACCATTCCCTTTTCCGGTCCGGTGCACCTTGTCCACGGAATGGACGATCCGGATGTGCCTTGGCAACACTCCGTGCGAACCGCGGAAGCGCTGACCAGTCGTGATGTCGCACTTACCCTCATCAAGGGCGGTGATCACCGACTGTCCGAGCCCCATCAGATTGACCAGATCATCGCTGCCGTGGCCGACGTCTGCGCACGCACCGCTCATTGAGGGCGCTCCGCGAGGAGAGCCGTGAGACCTTCGCGGTAGGTTGGATGGATCAAACGATAGCGAAGGTCACGCTTGAGCCGATCGTTCCGGATTTTCTTGTTGTCGGCGTAAAAGCTGCGCGCCATCGGCGACATGGCGGCGGTCTCGAAAACCTCCTCAGGCGGCGGCACGACGCCAAGCAGCGCGCACCCAAAGGCGACGACGTCTTGCGGCGGCGCCGGTTCGTTATCCGCGACGTTGTAAATCTGGCCCGGATTGGGCGTTTCGATTGAGGCGCTAAGGGAACCCAAAATGTCGTCTCGGTGAATGCGCGACAACATGAGCCCAGGTTTGACAATTCGGCGCGCGGTACCATCACGAACCCTATCCAACGGGTTTCGGCCCGGGCCATAGATACCGGCTAGCCTGAATATATGCGCTGGGAACGCATGCGCGTTCTGTAGGGCGCGCCAATCCGCTTCGGCCGCCGCTCGGCGGATGCTTCTCAAGTTAGTTGGGCGGAGGTCCGCGTCTTCTTCGACCCAAGTACCGTTGCGATCGCCGTAGACGCCAGTTGTCGACAGCAACGCTGCCCATTGCACATCCTTAGTCTGGGCCACGTTCGCTGCCAACCACTCTCCCGCGAGATCACCGTTCTCGTCGGGCGGGATCGACGAAACGAGGTGGGTTACGCCTTCTAGGATTGATGGTGACAATGCGTACTCACGCGAAAATAGCGCTACTGCGTAGCCTTCAGATTCGAGCATTTGCCGTTTGGCCGGCGTTGTGCACGTCGCCGCAATGGACCAATTGTCTGTCGACAAACGGCGTGCGAGCGCGGTTGCGACGTAGCCCATCCCAAAACAAAGAAGTTTGTTAGTCACGATGGGAAGCCCATGTTCCACTCTTCCTGCACACCTACATCAGACTCGTTGTGTTGTTGATGTGCGAGTTGTTCGTATGTCGGTCGATCTGCTAGGCGAGCCATCGCCCACACCGCCATAGCGCGCACCAAAGGGGATTCATCGACCAAACGTTCGACCACGCAAGGTAGCAACGCGACGTCCCCACTATTACCGATTGCGATCAACACGTTGCGTATAAAACGCGCGCGCCCGGTTCGCTTGATCGGCGATTTTCGAAACAGGGCGCGAAAAGCCTCGTCGTCAAGCCGAGCAAGCGATTCCAGCGACGGTGCCGTCAACGCCGCGCGCGCACTTAATTGCACGTTGCGAGAGGTTTGAGCGAAGCGGTTCCAGGGGCACACCGCGAGGCAATCGTCGCATCCATAGATACGGTTACCGATCAACGGCCTCAGCGAACGATCAATGTGTCCTTTGTGCTCGATGGTCAGGTATGAGATGCAACGGCGTGCGTCCAATTGGTAGGGCGCCGGGAATGCATCCGTCGGGCACGCGGTCAAGCATCGCTGACAACTACCGCAGTTATCGGTATGCGCGGCATCAACTGGCATCGCCAGAGCAACGAAGATCTCGCCAAGAAATAGCCATGAGCCGAATTCGCGCGACACGACGTTGGTGTGTTTGCCCTGCCAACCCAAACCGGCTGCGGCAGCAATCGGTTTTTCAAGCACGGGTGCGGTGTCGACGAACACCTTGACCTCCGTCTCGAAAGTTTCACTCACCCAGCGCGCCAGGGCTTTGAGTCGCTTTTTCATGATGTCGTGATAGTCATCGCCGCGCGCATAGACCGAGATCGCGCCGTTGCTTGTTTTGTCGAGCACCGCCATCGGGTCATCCGCCGGGCCGTAATTGACGCCAACCGAAATCACGGTTTTCACATCCGACCAGAGATGGATGGGATGTTGTCGCTCGGTGACGCGGCTGGCCAGCCAGTCCATATCGCCGTGCGCACCATGTTCAATGAATTTCGCCAGCCTTTCGCCAGAGGTATCTGTGATGTTTGCATCGGCAAAGCCGACGACATCGAAGCCTTCTTCGAGTGCCTTATCGCGGATCGCTGTCTGGGATGGGCTCACGCTGTGGCCGGTTTCAAAAGTCGAGGTCCGCATAATGCTTGGGCGGTGTCAGGCCAGATATATGATCTGAGAGCAAGCCGCGAAAACTCGGGCGCGACTTGACGCGCGCGTACCAATCTTTAGCTGCTTGGTGTTGATCCCAAGAGATGTCTCCTAAATAGTCCAAACACGATAGGTGCGCCGCAGCTGTCGCGTCGGCAAGACTGAAGTCATCCCCGGCGAGCCAGTTCCGGCGCTCAGTGAGCCAACCGATGTAGTCGAGGTGGTAAGAAAGGTTCTGTTGTCCGGCACGAATCGCCTCTGAGTCCGGATGTCCCATTCGCATGAACCGTTTGAGAACTTTTTCGTCGACAATGTTCCGAGTGACTTCTTGATAGAACTTGCCGTCGAACCAGGCGACCAGGCGTCTCGTTTCAGCCCGCGCAAGGGCGTCAAAGCCGATCATCGGGCGATCCGGATGACGCTCGTCGAGATACTCGCAGATGGCCACACTGTCAGCGAGCCGCACGCCCAATTCCTCGACAAGAACCGGCACTTGTCCGGCTGGATTGAGCACAAGAAAATTTTCTGCGCGTTCCCAATATTTTTCGAACGCCAATTCGAAGCGGAGATCTTTCTCGCCCAGAACAATCCGGACTTTTCGGCTGAATGGACACAGCCAGAAATGATGGAGGAACAGCATTGCCGCTAACGTACCCTGTTCGCGCGTCCTGCCGAAGGGGTCAGTCGATCAACCAGCGCTCGCCAACGTGGACACCGCATCACCGTCGATTAGCGGTTGTTCAAGCTTGGCCATGACTTCGGCTGGCACGATCTGCCAGAAGTTGCCGATTTCTAAGTCCCAATGGATGAGGAGATCTTCCGCAAATCCCGAGCCAGTTTCAGCAACATGCTCTTCGACGAGAGCCTTGCACAGACCATCCCAATAGGCCGACTGGATCCGTTGAATGGACACGTGTTCGCGGTTGACGTGATGTTCAAACGTGCCATCGGTGTCATAGATAAAGGCCATCCCGCCGGTCATACCAGCACCGAAATTGTCGCCGACCGGACCCAGAATCACGGCCGTCCCGCCAGTCATATATTCGCAGCCGTTCGCGCCACAACCCTCTACGACGACCTGCGCGCCGGAGTTGCGTACGGCGAACCGCTCACCAGCTTGCCCGGCCGCGAACAGCTTTCCCGATGTCGCGCCGTACAGCACGGTGTTACCGATGATCGCATTCTCGTTGCTCGTGATGGGCGCTGAAGGCACCGGCCGCACAACGATGGTGCCACCAGATAATCCCTTGCCGACATAGTCGTTCGCGTCACCAGAGACGACCAGCTTGAGGCCTTTGAGCGCAAACGCACCCAACGACTGCCCGGCTGACCCGCGGAGCTGAACCGTGATGTGGTCGGGGTTGAGCCCGTCGGGGCCGAACCGGCGCACTAATCGTGACGAGAACCGCGTGCCAATTGCGCGATGCGTGTTTCGGATACTGTACGCAAGTTGCATCTTCTCGCCACGGTCAAAAACCTCGTGCGCGTCCTTGATCATCTGCGCATCGAGGGTGTCGGGAACCTCGTTGCGCCCTTCAATCGAAAATACGCGCGGCTGGTCGCCCGGATCGGCCTGGACCAGAAGCGGGTTGAGATCAAGATCATCCAGATGTTCGGCGCCGCGGCTGACCTGCATTAGCAAGTCGGCGCGTCCAACAATTTCATCAAGCCGGCTATAGCCAAGCTGCGCCAGAATCTCGCGTACTTCTTGAGCAATAAAACTCATCAGGTTGACGACTTTTTCAGGCGTCCCTTCAAACTTTGCTCTGAGGTCATCACGTTGGGTGCAGACCCCAACCGGACAGGTGTTCGAATGGCACTGTCGCACCATGATGCAGCCCATCGCGACCAGCCCGGCCGTGCCGATGCCATATTCTTCGGCCCCCATCATCGCGGCTATGACCACGTCGCGGCCGGTCTTGAAGCCGCCATCGACCCGCAATTTAACCCGGTGCCGCAACCGATTGAGCGTCAGCACCTGATTGACTTCGGTCAGCCCCATCTCCCACGGCACCCCAGCATATTTGATCGAAGATTGGGGGCTGGCTCCTGTCCCGCCGGAATAGCCAGAGATCATGATCACGTCGGCTTTCGCTTTAGCAACGCCGGCCGCAATCGTTCCGATTCCCGCCTCGGCGACCAGTTTCACATTCACGAGGGCGTCTGGGTTGATCTGCTTGAGGTCGTAGATGAGTTGCGCCAGATCCTCGATCGAATAGATGTCGTGGTGTGGTGGCGGGGAGATCAGCGTGACACCCGGCGTCGAGTGACGCAGCTTGGCGATCAGCTCAGATACCTTGAACCCAGGCAGCTGGCCGCCTTCGCCAGGCTTGGCGCCTTGGGCAACTTTGATCTCAATCTCGGAGCATTTGTTCAGGTACTCGGCCGTCACACCAAAACGGCCCGAGGCGATCTGCTTTATCTCCGAGTTAGCATTGTCGCCGTTGGGTCGTGGCGAAAATCGTTCGCGCGCCTCGCCGCCTTCGCCCGAATCGGACTTCGCACCAATTCGGTTCATGGCGATCGCTAGGGTTTCGTGGGCCTCGGGACTCAGTGCACCAAGCGACATCGCGCCTGTGACGAACCGCTGCCGAATCTTGGTGATTGACTCAACGTTGTCATCGGCGATCTCTTCGCGGTCAGAGTGAAAATCCAGCAGATCGCGGAGTTGCACCGGCGGCATCTTGTGTACCGCTTCGGCATACCGGCTGTAGGTTTCGTATGAATCTTGCGCTAAGGCTGACTGCAGTTGATGGATCAATCGGCCGTCAAAGGCGTGAACTTCGCCGTTGTTGCGATAGCGATAGAGGCCACCCACAGGGAGCGCAACCACATCGGTGGCGAATGCCTTGGCATGTTGCCCTAGAACCTTTTTCTCGATTCCCGGCAGCCCAATACCGGAGATGCGCGACACCATTCCAGGGAACATTTCTGCAACCACGGTGCGTGACAGGCCGACAGCTTCGAAGTTGTAGCCGCCTCTATAGGACGAGATAACGGCGATCCCCATTTTCGACATGGTCTTCAGGAGGCCAGCGTCGACACTCTCCTTGTATTTGGCGAGGCAGGTCTCGATATCTGTCTCACCGAACAAGCCGCGTTGATGGCGGTCGGCGATCGCGGCTTCAGCCAGATAAGCGTTGATCGTGGTCGAACCGACACCGACGAGAACTGCAAAATAATGAACATCGAGGCATTCAGAGGATCGCACGTTGATCGACGAGAAAGCCCGCAAGCCTTCCTCGACGAGGTGAGTGTGCACGCGGCCCGCGGCCAAGATCATCGGCACGGGTGCGCGTTGCGCCGATACGTTTTCGTCGGTCAGGAACAGGTGAACTAGGCCACGGCGAACCGCTTCCTCGCTTGCGACCCGAATGCGATCAATTGCTTCACGCAGCGTTTCGGCGCCAACCTCGAAGGTACAATCGATCTCCACGGCCTGAGCGCCAAGGTGTTCTCGCAGCCGTTCCATTTCGGCGTAAGTCAGCACCGGTGAATCGAGCTGAAGGATATTTGTTTGGCTGGAATCGACCTCCAGAACGTTCCCCAGGTTGCCGAGACGCGTCTTCAGGCTCATCACCCGCCGCTCGCGCAGCGAATCAATGGGTGGATTCGTGACCTGACTGAATTGCTGCCTGAAGAAATGATGCAACCCGCGATAGCCGCTAGAGAGCACGGCAAGTGGCGTGTCATCGCCCATCGAACCGGTCGGCTCCTTACCGGTTTCCACCATCGGGTGCAGGATGAGTTCGACTTCTTCAAGCGTGTGACCAACCGACACTTGGCGGCGTCGCAGGTCGGCGCGGTTCAGCGCTGGGATGATTGCATCACCCGCAATTTTCTTATCCAAGCGGCGAATATTCTGCGCCCACTCCTCATAGGGATAGGCCGCGGCGAGGCGGTTCTTGATTTCGCGGTCGTGGTAGAACTTGCCCTCCGCGAGGTCGACGGCAATCATCTGTCCCGGCCCGATGTGCCCCTTCTCGACCACCGCGTGTTCGTCAGTCGGCACCATGCCTGTCTCTGATCCGACAAACAGCAGTCCGCGATCCGTCAGTGTGTAGCGTAGCGGACGTAAGCCGTTGCGATCCATGCCGCCTATGACCCAACGCCCATCCGTTGCGGCAATGGCGGCAGGGCCGTCCCATGGCTCCATCACAGCATTGCAATAGGCGTACATGGCGCGTTGGGACTCCGGCATGTTGGTTTTGTTCGACCAGCTTTCCGGCACCAAAAGAGTCTTCACCTCAGGCGCGTCACGACCGGCGCGAACCAAAAGTTCAAACACCGAGTCGAGCGCAGCAGAATCCGAGCTACCGGCTTGCACGACCGGCTTGAGGTCTTCGCCGTAGTCGCCAAAATATTCCGACACCATGCGAATCTCATGGCTCTTCATCCAGTTGACGTTGCCCTTCAGGGTATTGATCTCGCCGTTGTGCGCGAGGGTCCGGAATGGCTGCGCCAATTCCCACGTCGGAAAGGTGTTTGTCGAGTAGCGCTGATGAAAGATCGCAAAATTTGAGACGAAGTGATCATCGAGGAGATCGGGATAGAAATCCGTCAACTGCTCGGCCAGGAACATACCCTTGTAGATGATGGAGCGGCACGACAAGGAGCATATGTAGAAGTTGCGCACCTGCGCCTCGATCACGCGGCGCTCAATGCGTCGGCGAATAACGTATAGATCGCGCTCGAATTCTTCTTCGGAGGCTCCCCGACCGTTAGCGATCATGATTTGCTCGATCTCAGGCCGGGTCGCATTCGCCACCTCACCAACGATCGACGCGTTCACCGGGACTTGGCGCCAACCGTAAATACGATGTCCAAAACGTAGAATCTCGGTCTCGACGATCGACCGGCACGTTTCCTGACCGCTGAAGTCGGTCTTCGGCAGGAACACTTGGCCTACGGCCAACAGTCCCTTGGATGGCTCGTGACCGGTGCGGGCGACATGCCGCTTGAAAAAGTTCTGAGGAATTTGGACATGAATGCCTGCGCCGTCGCCGGTCTTGCCATCGGCACCGACCGCACCGCGATGCCAAACAGCCTTTAGAGCATCAATCCCTGCAAGCACGACCTCGCGCTGGGGACGGCCGTCGACAGATGCAACGAACCCGACGCCGCACGCCGCATGTTCGTCTGCGGGATTGTAGAGGCCGTGCTCCGAGAGAAAAGCGGCGTTATCAGCCCACGCTTTGACGAATGCGGCGCCGGCCTGATTTTTGTTTTGTTTTGCCTTTGTCATTGCTGCCTCCGTTCTTAGGACTATCGGGCTCGATCGGTTCGCGTGCCAATTTTTCTTGCAGATGTGAGTGAATAGACGCCGCAGCATCGCGACCATCGCGCACGGCCCAGACGACCAGCGATGCGCCACGAACGATGTCGCCAGCCGCAAACACCCCATCAAGGTTTGTCATCCGTGACCTGAAATCGACACCGACGGTTCCCCATCCGGTCACACTAAGACCCGGCTCACCGAACAAGGTGGGTAGATCTTCTGGGTCAAACCCCAAAGCCTTAATCACGAGATCGGCCTCAATCTCATGCGCGCTGCCACCGACAATCTCGGGCGTCTGACGACCAGTCGCATCCGGCGCCCCGAGCCGAATGCGCACCGCCCGCACGCCGCGCACGACGTCATCGCCAAGATACGCCTCGGGGGCGGTGAGCCAGACAAACTCGACCCCCTCTTCCTGGGCGTGCTGCACCTCGCGCATTGAGCCTGGCATGTTTTCGAGATCGCGCCGATACAGGCACTTGACCGATTTTGCACCCTGGCGAACGGCGGTGCGTACACAGTCCATCGCGGTATCGCCACCACCCAGCACAACGACATGCTTGCCCTTCGCATCAAGAGCACCGCTCTCGAATTCTGGCACAGCGTCGCCGAGACCTTTTCTGTTGGAGGCCGTCAGAAACGTCATTGACTGAATGATGTTGCCCAACCCGACCCCTGGCAGCGCCGCGTCGCGCGCCTTGTAAACACCGGTAGCAATTAGCACCGCCGCATGACGATCGCGGAGCTCTTGGAGTGACGCATCGCGTCCCACTTCGAAGTTGAGTTCGAACCTGACGCCGCCTTCCTTAAGGAGGTCCGCGCGCCGCTGGACGATCTCTTTCTCCAGTTTGAAGCTTGGAATGCCGTAGATCAGTAGGCCGCCCATACGGTCGTAGCGATCGTAGATGACGACCTGATAACCCAGCCGGCGCAGTTCCTCGGCCGCCGCCATGCCACCCGGCCCCGCGCCGACAATGCCGACCGATTGGTCGCGTTCTTGGCGCGGCTTCGGCGGCTGAACCCAGCCTTGATCCCAGGCAGTGTCGGTGATGTAGCGTTCAATCGATCCAATGGTGACCGACTCGAACCCTTTTTCGATGACGCAGTTGCCCTCGCACAGTCGGTCTTGCGGGCAGATCCGGCCGCAAATCTCGGGCATGTTGTTCGTTGCCGAGGAGATTTCGTAAGCCTCCTCGAGACGACCTTCTGCCGTCATTTTCAACCAATCGGGGATGTTGTTGTGCAACGGACAATGGATTTGGCAGAACGGCACGCCACATTGGGAGCATCGTGCGGCCTGCTGGGCCGCGTTAGGCCGTAGGTAGTTTTGGTAGATTTCTTGGAAATCCGTCGTGCGCTGAGTCGCCGCCCGCTTTTGCGGGTGCTCCTGCGCGATCTCGATGAATTTCAGTAGGCTCTCAGCCATCGTTCCCCCTTTTGGAGGGCTCTTATTAATCGGTTTTCACCGCATCCGCGAGCAAAAACCTGCAAAAATGGCAGTGATGATGACTTAATATATAGGTTTTACGCTGCGCTCGAGCAAGTCAGGGTGCATTTTGTGGCCGTCGACCCATTATATAATACCGATACCGGACTATAATCGGGCATTGGTCCCCGCGCCTCAGTGTGATAGCAAAAGGCCCGATCGCCCAACGGGTTTTCCATGGCGCTTCTTCAGTTGATCGTCCTTGCCGCCGTCCAGGGTTTCACCGAATTCCTTCCTATCAGTTCGTCTGGGCACCTAATCCTGGTCCCAGCAGTGGCCGACTGGCCGGACCAGGGACTGCTGATCGACGTTGCGGTCCATTTGGGAACCTTGCTGGCGGTGGTCGCCTATTTTTGGCGTGATGTGGCC
>JAPKDI010000348.1 GCA_026421105.1 Alphaproteobacteria bacterium
GGGACGCCAACAAGCCCTGCCCCGTTGCGAGCTTGGGAATCTGGATGACGTTGGCCACCTCGCCGCCGACGGACGGGAGCCCCAACGCCTCGGTGGTTCCGAAAGTCACCAAGTCACCGGTGTCCTCCATGTATTCCATGTCCGCTCCGGCAGTTGCGGAAAGATCGCCGTTGTCAAAGTTCCACAGGCTCACGTGAGTGTCCTGCGCCAAAAGGGAGGACTGAGACAGCAGCGCTAACAGCACTGCTCCGACAAAGGTTTTGATTGTAGGTCTATTCATGGTGGAAATTTTTAATTATACTGAAAAATGACAGTCATGGCGCGAAAGGAGGTTGGATAATAAACAGGGTTCGCTCACAATCGAGAAGTTTTTCCCTTGCATTTTGAACACAAAATCTGGCATTTTTAACACTTTTCCAGCCTTGAGCTTGCACCTCTCAGCTCGACAACGGTATCGTTTGTCACGCATTCAAAGTGAAAATCACGCCGGAACAGATTGCAACGGATCAACCACCCCGATTGGCCAAGTGCTTGGGCTGGATGGCTTTAGCCTTGGCCGTCGTGGCTGCGATCCTGTTCGGCTTGGCCTACGGCAAGGCCAGCTCGGCTCGGCAATCCGAGCGGCAGGCTCTCCTGACCCTGACCCCGAGGCAGGAGAAAACCAAGGGCTACACATCGTCGGCCAGTTGCCGCGCCTGCCACCCCTCGCAATACGATAGCTGGCACAAAAGTTTTCACCGCACGATGACGCAGCTCGCCAGCACAAACTCCGTCATGGGCCGGTTCGACGGCACCGAGATCGTGTCCGGCGGCCTGCTTTATCGCGTCTTTCAAACCAACAGCCAGTACTGGGCGGAGATGCCCGATCCCGAGATCATCATGAAAGCCGTCGAAACCGGGCGGCGCATCAACGACCACACTTACCAGATCCGAACCAACGGCGTGCTGTCGATGCTCGACCTGCGGAGTGTCCCGCGAGTCAACAAGCGCGTCGTCATGACCACCGGCTCGCACCATTACCAAACCTACTGGGTCGAGGGCAGCGTGAGGAACACCCAAACCCAGACGAACGAAACCAAGTACGGCAACCTGCTCCAGACCCTGCCGCTGGTTTTCCTGCCCAAGGAGCAGCAATGGATCCCGCGCGACAACGCCTTCATGACAGCGCCCAACAGCAAGCGCATGATCTCGCAATGGAACCACCACTGCATCAAGTGCCACAGCACCGCCGGCAACCCCGGCCTCGTCGGCAACGACACGTTCGACACACGCGTCGCCGAGCTGGGCATCTCCTGCGAGGCCTGCCACGGCCCCGCCGCCGGGCACGCCGAACAGTACCGCTCGCCGCTCGCCCGCTACGCGGAACAGTTCAGCGACGGCCCGGCCGCGAAAGTCGTCAACCCGGCCAAGCTCGATCACAAGCGATCCAGCCAAATCTGCGGCCAGTGCCACGGCGTTTACATTTACCAAGATGAAAAAACGGGCAACGAGTTCGCCCGCAACGGCCCAGCGTACCGCCCCGGCGACGACATCCACCTCATCCGCTACTACATCCAGCACCCCGGCCCGGCCCCCACGCCGGTGCGGCAGGAGGAACTTGAGAAGAACCGCGGGTTCTTCCGCGAACGCTGGTGGGACGACGGCACCATCCTCGCCGGTGGCCGCGAGTTCACCGCCATGCGCGTGAGCGCTTGCTACACAAAGGGCACGATGTCGTGCATGAGTTGCCACTCGATGCACGACAGCAATCCCGTCGACCAACTCAAGCCGGGCATGCGCGGCAATCAAGCCTGCGTCGAGTGCCACGCCGAGCCGGAATACACCACCGCGATCGAGCGGCACACCTTTCACAAGCCAAGCTCCACTGGCAGCAACTGCCTCAACTGCCACATGCCGCACACGACCTACGCGCTGCTTGGCGCGATCCGGAGTCACCAGATCCAATCCCCCTCGGCTAAGCGCAGCATCCGCCACGGCGTGCCCAACGCCTGCAACCTTTGCCACCTCGACCGAACGCTCGACTGGACGCAGCAGCAGTTGGCCAAGCGCTACGGCCACGAGCCGCTGC
>JAPKDI010000349.1 GCA_026421105.1 Alphaproteobacteria bacterium
CTTTAGCCTGCCCAGTGCCGCGCCCATTCAGGCGGGCGAAAGCCCGGTATCGCCGATCGTGCGGGACACCTACAACGCGGCCCTCGTGGCGACGTCGCGGTCGATTACGAGAACTGCTTTTGCCCAACCGGCGGCATTCCAAGGCCAGGCTGCCAGTAGCTCCGCAGCCGTGACCGTGCAGTTTGGGCATGACTCTGCGGGGCTTCCTCGTGCTGGCGGTGCGACGGTTCGTCAGGTCGCCGAGCAATACAAAGCGCGCGGCGGCGTGATCCGAGTGGTCGGCCATGCGTCCAGCAAGACGAAAAACATGTCTGTGGTCGAGCACAACCTGGCCAATTTCAAAGTATCGCTGGATCGTGCCCAAACGGTGGCCAACGAGTTGATCCGACTGGGCGTCCCCCCGGATGCGATTTTTGTCGAGGCACGGGGTGCGTCTGATCCAGCTTTCTTTGAATCGATGCCTGCCGGCGCGGCTGGCAATCGGCGTGCCGAAATCTTCCTCGATTTTTCCACCAGTTAGGTCTAGGAAACGGGCCATCGTTCGGCCCGCCGCTTGTTTGGCAGGCACCGCGCAAAATACGTCTGTCTGAGGTACCTCCCATGGATGGCGAGTTCCATCGTATCCGGCGATTACCACCTTACCTGTTCGCCGAGGTGAACGAGATGAAGGCCGCTGCGCGTGCGGCGGGCGAGGACATCATCGATCTTGGGATGGGCAATCCCGATATGCCGACACCGCAGCATATCGTCGACAAGTTGACGGAGGCGGTTCAAGACCCACGCACCCATCGCTACTCTAGTTCGCGCGGCATCCCGGGATTGCGTCGTGCTATCGCAGCCTACTATGACCGGCGGTTCAATGTCCGCATTGACCCCAACCGCGAGGCGATTGTGACCTTGGGCTCGAAAGAAGGGTTGGCCAACCTTGCGCAGGCAATCACCGCCCCAGGCGATGTGGTGCTATGCCCAAACCCCAGTTACCCAATACATAGTTTTGGATTCATCATTGCTGGCGCAAGTCTTCGCCACCTCCCCGGCGGCGCCAACCATGACTTGATGCGATCGCTCGAGCGTGCGGTACGCCACTCGATTCCGAAGCCGGTCGCCGTGATTTTGTGCTACCCCGCGAACCCCACCGCGGAAGTTGTCGATCTTGATTTCTACCGCGAGGTCGTGAGGTTCTGTCGGAAGCATGAGATTTTTATCGTTTCGGATCTGGCATACGCGGAAATCTATTTCGACGGTAAACCACCGCCCTCGATCCTTGAGGTCGAGGGTGCGCGCGACATCGCGGTTGAATTCACATCGTTAAGTAAGACGTATTCTATGCCTGGATGGCGCATCGGATTTGCGTGCGGCAACGAGCGGCTGATCGCTGCGCTGGCGCGCGTAAAAAGCTATCTTGACTATGGTGCCTTCACCCCAATTCAAGTTGCGGCGACAGCGGCTCTCAACGGCCCACAGGACTGCGTTGCCGAAGCACGCGCCGTTTATCAGGGCCGGCGCGACGTACTCGTTTCGGCTTTTGCCCAAACCGGGTGGGAGGTGCCACCGCCGGAAGCCACGATGTTTGTTTGGGCACCGGTGCCGCTGCCATTTCGTGAGGCGGGATCATTGGATTTTGCCAAGATCCTTCTGCGCGAGGCCAATGTCGCGGTTTCCCCCGGGGTCGGATTTGGCGAATACGGCGAAGGCTATGTACGCATCGCACTCGTCGAAAATGAGCAACGGATTCGCCAGGCCGCGCGAAACATCAAAAGATTCATGCGTGACTATGGCGTCAACGGTCCGGTAACAGAAGAGGTGGTCGCGTCATGAGTGATCCTGTTCGGGTTGGTATCGCTGGGCTGGGCACTGTCGGTGTCGGTACGCTTGCTCTTTTGCGTGACAATGCCCAGCTGGTGCGTGATCGTTGTGGCCGTGCGGTCTCGGTCGTCGCGGTCTCAGCGCGCGACCGCACAAAGGATCGCGGCGTCAATCTCGATGGACTTAAGTGGCACGATGATCCGCGCGCCCTGGTCGACGATGATCAGGTCGACGTCGTCGTCGAGCTGATCGGTGG
>JAPKDI010000023.1 GCA_026421105.1 Alphaproteobacteria bacterium
CAAAAGGTCTGGTACCAAGGCTACGACCGAGATGCCAATGATTTGCAGAAATTTGTGACTCAAATCGTGGTTCCGCGTGACGGCGCGCCCATGTTTGTCGTTGCCCATTCGATGGGTGGTCATATCGCGCTGCGCCACCTACACACCTATCCCGAAACTTTCAGTTTCGCCGTAATTACCGCGCCGATGTTGGGCATCCACACCGGCGGGGTCCCAAAATGGTTGGCAAACCTTTTGGCGTGGGGCGGCAGTATAGTGAAGGCTGAGGCCCACACTATCGGTTCAAGCGCCTGGGAATATGACGCTGATTTCGCGGTTGAAGACAGCTTCAAATCAACAGACCCGGTGCGCTACCGCGTGCAACAAGACTACGAGCAGCTAAAACCGGCCTTACGGTTGGGCGGAGCGACCTATGGCTGGTTCCGGAACGCATCTCGAGAAATGGCCGAGCTAAACAAAAAAAGTTATCTGCGTGGCATCGAACACCCCATACTGATGACCTCATCGGGTAACGACCAGATCGTTCTATCTGATCAGGTTGACCGCGCCTGCTCTCTAATGAAGGCCTGTGAGCTGTATCCGATTGCGAACGCCAAGCATGAGATTTGGATGGAGCACGACGATTTTCGCGACCCGTGGTGGGCGCGTGTTGATGCGTTTGTTGAAGAGCAACTAAACCGTTAAGGGACCGCGACCACGATCGCATCAATCTTGGCAGCCATAATAAAGTCGTTCTCATGCAGGCCTTTAATCTTGTGTGTGTAAAGCTCAACGTTGGCATACCCCCAGCCAAACGTGACCTCGGGGTGATGCCCCTCTTCTTCGGCTAGCACGCCGACCTTATTGACGAAATCGAGCGACGCAACGAAGTTGGCGAAGCGGAAAGACCGCTGAATTCGGGTGGCGTCATGGGTGAGTTCCCATTCCGGCACCTCGAGCACAAACACATGTGCTTCGTTTTCTGTCAGCGGCGGGATACCGCCGCGACACGGCACGCAGGTCTTTTCAGTCAACGCCATGGCAATTAGCTCTCCTTTTGAGGCGGCCTATACGCCTTCAACAGCGACAATGCGTCCGGTCGAATGTTTGTGACGAATGCCGACGATGTTTCGATAATCAGGATCGTTCCAGAAGGATTCAAGGGCTACCTGGTCAGCGAATTCCATCACCGCCAATCGCCCTGCCCATTCGCCCTCGAGCGCCTTGGTGGCACCACCGCGAATGATGAACTTTCCGCCGTGGCGCGCGACGAGACCCGGTGTCTGCGCAGTGTATTCGGCATAGGCCTCGGCATTCTTAACCTCGATCTCGGCAATGAGGTAGACGCTCATTTTCTGCCCTCCCATAACCCATGCCGCCGATGCCAGGCCTCAATTGATTCGTCCGGGTAGCCTGGGAAGTGCTTATGCCCCTCGCCGCTGGGCACCTCGACCCACAGCGCCTTGTGATCCAGCATGATATGGACCGTCTCAGGCGGCGTCGGCAGCGGGGTGTCAATCACACCTGCGAATGGATGTACGAGTTCGGGCCATTCCGGGCTGTACACCCACAATGCCGTCCCACACTCAACGCAGTAGGCGCGAAGTGCGGAGCTGGGTTCCCCCTCGGGCGCGTCGGCACCGTGTTCGGTGCCACATTTTTCGGCTTGATAAGATTTTGCATGCTCACCCCCGAAAATCTTGAGCGTATCAAACTGGCCCGACAGATTGACGCCGTAACCGCCCGAGCCAGCGGTCTTACGACAGATGGAGCAAAAGCACCGCATGTAGGGATAGGGCGCATGAGACTCCACCGAGAAGCGGACCTTGCCGCAGTGACAGCTGCCGTCGAGTTTCATACTGTTCCTCTCATTCCTTGTGCGCCCGGTCATCGTATCGGTGACGGCGCGCTACGCCAATGATGGGAGAGTACGCGTGCCAAGCGTCTTTGTGACCGGCGCCAACCGCGGCCTGGGTCTGGAGTTCGTGCGTCAATACAGCGCGGACGGCTGGCGGGTCCTCGCCGCATGCCGCGCGCCGAATGATGCCACCACCCTTGGTAATATTGCGGCCGACTCCGATGGCAAGACCACTCTTCATGCGATTGACGTGGCCGACCGCGCCGGGGTGCAGCAGCTCGCGGCGACTATCGACGAGCCCATCGACATCTTGATCAACAACGCTGGACAGATGGAGGCCTGGGACACCGGATTCGGCGCCATCGACTACGCACAATGGGAGCGAATCTTTCGCACCAATTTGTTTGGGCCGGCCTGGGTATCGCATGCCTTTGCGCCGCACGTTGCCCGAAGCGATCACCGATTGATTGCGATGATGACGTCGGGTCTGGGTAGTCTGGAAGATAATTGCGACGGCGCGCGCAACCCTGCCGGCAAACTGTACATGTATCGCTCGAGCAAGGCCGCGCTGAACATGTTGGTCAGCAAGCTGGCGGCAGATCTGAAAGACCGAAACATTGCCGTGATCGCGATGGGGCCGGGCCACGTGCAAACCGACATGGGCGGGCAAACCGCTAAGTTGACACCGGTGGAGAGCATTGGGGCCGTGCGCGGCGTTCTTGCGGTACGCACCATAGACCACACCGGCCGATATTACTTTTACACGGGCGATGAGTACCCGTGGTAACGGAGGGACGTTCATGCCTACGATTTTGATCACCGGCGCCAATCGCGGCATAGGCCTGGAGTCAGCCCGGCAATTTGCCGCCGACGGATGGCGCGTATTAGCGTGTTGCCGAAATCCTGACGCAGCAAGTGAGCTTGCCAGCTTGAGCGGCGTCACAGTCCACGCGCTCGATGTGACGGATATAGCGTCGGTGGACCGTCTTGCCCAACAGATTGCCGATCCGATTGACGTGCTCTTGAACAACGCAGGACAAAGCCCGCGACCATCGCTTGAGTTTGGTAGCATGGATTACGACGGGTGGGCTGACCTATTCGCAGTAAACACGCTGGCGCCATTCAAGATGATCGAGGCGTTCCACGACCATCTCCGTCGGTCGGAACGCAGGGTCGTGGCCAACGTCTCCAGCCTCATGGGCTCTATAGCGGATACGAGCAACGGGATTGTACCGTATCGCACGACCAAAGCCGCGTTGAACATGGTAACCAAGGCGCTGTCCGGTGATCTTGCAGGCGACAAAATCATTGTGTTTAGCATCAATCCGGGTTGGGTACGCACCGACATGGGTGGTCCTAGAGCCACGGTGTCGCCGCAAGACAGCGCCAAAGGGATCAAGGAAGTTATCGAAGGCGCCAACGCCGACGCAAGCGGACAGTTCTTCAACTGGACGGGCGAGACATTGCCTTGGTGACCCGATGACCACGATGCTGATCACCGGCGCCAATCGTGGACTAGGATTGGATTTTGTTCGCCGTCTCGCACCCGAGGGCTGGCAGGTCCACGCCTGCTGCCGTAATCCTGCCAAGGCCGCCGATTTACGGGCGATGGCCGTGGAGTACGACGTGACACTCCACGCTCTGGATGTAGCCGACTTCGATCAGATCGACGCGCTCAAGAAGGCACTTGGCAACACCCCGATTGATGTGCTGTTCAACAACGCAGGCATTATGGAGACGACCCAAAGAACCTTGTCGCTCGACCACACCAACCAGATGTTCGAGACGCTGGACGAAGACGAATGGATGGCCGTGATGCGCGTCAACACCATGGCACCGATGCGGATGTGCGAAGTCTTCGTCGACAACGTCGCTGCGAGTGACCGAAAGCAGATGTTGATGATGTCGAGCATTGTCGGCAGCATTGGCAGCAATACGACGTCGCGGTGGTACCACTACGGCACATCAAAGACCGCACTGAACATGGTGATGCGCAGCCTCGCGGCCGACTTGAGGGACCGCGGCATCACCGTGATGTCGTTGCACCCGGGGTGGACCCAAACCGACATGGGCGGACCCGAAGCAGCCCTGACGGTCGACCAAAGCGTGGGCGGCATGGTTGAAGTGGTGAAGAAGCTGACCCCTGCCGATAGCGGGCGGTTCATTGCATGGAATGGCGAGGACGTCGCCTGGTAGGAGAGCGCGACACTCGCCAGTACCCCATGCGACTTTGCCAGGCTCGAGGACATCACCGTCAAAGGTCACACGCAACGTGTCGAGCTACTGGGCAGCAGGGCCCGGATACGGAAACTTCTCGCGCCAATGGCGCGCGACTTCTTCGCGCGTGCAAATCCAGACGTCCTTGTGTTGCTGGACGTGCTCAAGAAAATCTTGCAGGGCGCGTGCGCGCCCAGGTCGACCAACAACGCGGGGATGGAGGCCAACTGACATCATCCGTGGGTGTTTGGCACCTTCTTCGTAGAAGAAATCAAATGAATCGCGCATGTAGTTGAAGAACTGACGGCCTTCGGTAAAGCCGCCTGGTACCGTAAAGCGCATATCATTGACTTCAAGGGAGTATGGCAAAATCAACACAGGGTACCCGGAGTCCTCGACCCAATACGGGAGATCATCGGCGTAGGAATCAGAGTCGTAGATGAAGCCCCCCTCCTCCGCCGCGAGCCGCCGCGAGATCGCGCTCATCCGCCCGGCGAACCAACCGACCGGCCGTTTCCCCGTGGTGTTCGTGATCGCTTCGATGGCGCGGCGCATGTGATCGCGCTCTTCAGCTTCGGTGAGTTCGCCGTGGTCGATCCAGCGATACCCGTGCGTGGCAATCTCATGGCCCGCATCGGCCATCGCTTTAGCCGCCACCGGATTGCGCTCCATCGCCTGGCCGCAGGCATAGACAGTACAGCGCACGTCGTAGCGCTCTAGAAGACGCAAGATGCGCCAGATGCCCGCACGCGAACCATATTCGTAAATCGACTCGACCAAGAGATTGCGTTTACCTTCCAACGCTTGAAAGGTTGGATGCCCGGGCACGTCGGTCATTAACCCTTCGGAATGCGCATCGCCATCCATGATGGTGTGCTCGGCGCCCTCTTCGTAGTTGATGACGAGGTTCAGCGCGACGCGTGCGCCCCCAGGCCATTGCGGGTCAGGCGGATTAGGCCCGTAGCCGTAGAGATCGCGTGGATAATCTGCAGACGTGGTCATGCGTTCTGTCCTCCCGAAAGGGGAAGTCTAACGCGAAAATAACAGGTGGATCAGGTGCGATCGTAGGCGAGGTTCGAAGCAAGCCAGCGCTCGGCTTGGGCGAGCGAAACGCCGCGCCGCTCGGCGTAGTCTGCCACCTGATCTCGGCTAATGCGCCCAATGCCAAAATACTGAGAGTCCGGGTGGGAGAAGTAGTACCCCGACACAGACGCACCCGGCAGCATGGCAAAACTTTCAGTGAGCGTGATTCCCGAATTTTTTGTGGTATCGAGCAATTCGAACAACGCTGGTTTTTCGCTATGATCAGGACACGCTGGATAACCAGGTGCTGGGCGGATGCCGCGGTAGGCTTCGTCGATGAGCGATGCGTTATCCAGTGTTTCGTCAGGCGCGTACCCCCAGAACTCTTTGCGCACCCGTTCATGCAGGCGTTCGGCGAACGACTCGGCTAAGCGGTCGGCCAGGGACTGGAGCATGATGCCACTGTAATCGTCGTGGTCCGCTTTGAACTCGGCGAGCTTGCCTTCGATGCCCCAACCAGCCGTGACGGCAAATCCACCGATGAAATCCGCTGTGCCACTGTCTTTGGGTGCAACAAAATCAGCCAAGCAGAAATTGGTACGGCCGGCCGACTTACTCATTTGCTGGCGTAAAAAATGAACGGTCTGCAAGACAGTAGTTCGGCTTTCATCTGTGTAGATCTGGATATCGTCACCAACCGAATTGGCGGGGAAAAACCCGAACACGGCGCGGGCGGTCAACCACTGCTCGCCGACCAAGCGTTGCAGCATGGCCTGCGCGTCCTTAAAGAGATCTTTCGCTGCCTCGCCGACCTTCGCGTCTTCTAGGATTTTTGGATAGTTGCCCGCGAGCTCCCAGGTCCGAAAAAATGGCGTCCAGTCAATCTTCGACGTTAGCTCGGCAAGGTCGTAGTCCTCCAACGCGCGAACGCCGACGAACGTGGGCGCTGGCGGTTCATAGCTCGACCAGTTGCCACTGAAGCCATTCGCGCGGGCAGTTGCGATGGGGTGTTGGTTGGCGCCTGAATCGCGATTGCGGTAGCGCTCTCGTACGCCTTCGTATTCGGCAGCGATATCGGCCACGTAATCGGCCTTACGCGTTTCGCTCATCAGATTGCTAGCCACGGCAACCGCGCGCGATGCGTCCAACACGTGGATCGCCGGCCCCCGCTTGTAACCCGGTGCGATCTTGACCGCGGCATGCACCTTCGACGTTGTGGCCCCACCAATCAGCAATGGAATGTCGAACGCCTCGCGCTCCATTTCGTGCGCGACGGTAATCATCTCGTCGAGAGATGGCGTGATGAGGCCGGACAACCCGATAATGTCGACGTTCTCTTTGCGCGCCGTCTCAAGGATGGTCTGATACGGCACCATGACACCGAGGTCGATGACCTCGAAGTTGTTGCACTGGAGAACGACGCCAACGATGTTCTTGCCGATGTCATGCACGTCGCCCTTTACCGTCGCCATAAGGATCTTGCCCTTGGCAGCAGTCCCCACGTCTTTCTCGGATTCAATAAATGGCAGTAGGTGCGCAACAGCTTGCTTCATAACCCGCGCGCTCTTGACGACCTGCGGCAGGAACATTTTTCCCGAGCCGAACAAATCGCCGACGACATTCATGCCGTCCATCAACGGCCCTTCGATGACTTGAATGGGCCGATCGAATTCTTGGCGTGCCTCCTCAGTGTCCGCGACGACAAAATCAGCAATGCCTTTGACCAATGCGTGGGTCAGCCGCTCCCGCACCGGCGCTTCGCGCCAAGCAAGGTCTACCACCTGCACTTTACCGCCCTGGGCACGATAGCTCTCGGCGACGGTAAGCATCCGTTCGGTCGCGTCGTCGCGCCGGTTAAGGATCACGTCTTCGGCGGCGTCGCGCAGATCTTTTGGAATCTCTCCGTAGACCTCAAGCTGGCCTGCATTGACTATCCCCATGTCCATACCAGCGGCGATGGCGTGGTAGAGAAACACTGAGTGCATCGCTTCGCGAACCGCGTTGTTACCCCGGAACGAGAACGAAACGTTCGAAACGCCACCCGAGACATGCGCGTGCGGGAGTTCGGCACGGATACGACGGGCCGCCTCAATGAACTCGATGCCGTAATTATTGTGTTCTTCGATCCCCGTGGCGACGGCAAAGATGTTGGGATCAAAAATGATGTCCTCGGCGGGAAACCCGACTTCGTTTACCAGAATGTCGTAGCAGCGCTTGCATATCTCGACCTTGCGGTCGGCGGTATCGGCCTGACCATCTTCGTCGAATGCCATGACGACGACCGCGGCACCATAACGGCGAACTTTTTTCGCCTGCTCAACAAAGGGCTCCCTCCCCTCTTTGAGACTGATCGAATTGACGACCGACTTGCCTTGTACGCATTTCAAGCCGGCTTCGATGACAGACCACTTCGACGAGTCGATCATGATCGGGACGCGGCTGATTTCGGGCTCCGAGGCGATCAGGTTGAGGAACGTGACCATGGCCTGCTCGGAGTCGAGCATGCCCTCGTCCATGTTGACGTCGATAATCTGCGCACCGCCTGCAACTTGGCCGCGCGCGACCTCAAGTGCGGCATCGAAATCACCGTTGACGATCAGTTTGCGGAACTTGGCGGAACCGGTGACGTTGGTGCGTTCACCGATATTGACGAATCTGGCGATACTCATGCGCTGATCGACACCGCTTCGAGGCCGGAGAGGCGCATCGAAGGCGCCACGTCCGGCAATTGCCTGGGGGCTACCCCGTCCACAGCTTTCGCGATCGCCGCAATGTGGCCCGGGCGCGTACCGCAGCAGCCCCCAACGATGTTAATCAAGCCTGCTTCGGCCCATTCCCTGAGGAACCCCGCTGTGGTGTCAGGGACTTCGTCATACTCACCCATTTCGTTGGGCAGACCGGCGTTCGGGTAACCGCAAATCCAGGTTTCGGCGATGCGCGACAAGGACGCGAGGTGGGGCCGAATTTGCTGGGCACCAAAGGCGCAATTGATGCCGATCGTGAAGGGCTGCGCGTGGCGAACCGAATGCCAAAACGCCTCGATGGTCTGACCCGACAAATTACGTCCCGACAGATCGGTTAACGTCCCGGAAATCATCAGCGGAATCCGTTCACCGATCTGGTCGAAAAGTTCCTCGACGCCGAAGATCGCGGCTTTGGCATTGAGCGTGTCGAAGATGGTCTCAATCAACAAGGTGTCTACCCCGCCCTCGACAAGGGCGGCGGCGGCGGCGCGATAGGCCTCACGCAGCTCATCGAAGTTCGTGTTGCGGTAACCCGGCCGATTGACATCCGGCGAGAGCGACGCCGTCCGGTTGGTCGGCCCCAACGAGCCCGCCACGAAGCGCGGCTTGTCCGGATTTTTTGCGGTCGCGGCATCGGCCGCTTCGCGCGCGATCCGGGCGCCTTCACGGTTCAACTCAGCCACCAAGTCTTCCATGCCGTAGTCTGCTTGCGAAATTGTGGTGGAGTTGAACGTGTTGGTTTGAATCACGTCGGCGCCTGCGTCCAGGTAGGCGTCGTGAATCTCGCGCACGATTTTTTCTTGGCTCAGGTTCAACAAATCGTTGTTGCCCTTTACGTCGTGCTCAAAGTCCTTGAAACGATCACCGCGATAGCCCGCTTCGTCCAAAGTGTAGGACTGGATCATCGTGCCCATCGCGCCATCTAGGATGAGAATGCGTTGTTGCACCGCCTCGTCGAGGGCGGTTCGTCGATCTTGCCGATTCATGATTCGTCTCCTGCCGGCGTTCCACGCAAGCCCAAAATGTGGCAAATCGCATAGGTCAGATCGGCTCGGTTGAGCGTGTAGAAATGAAATTCGTTGATGCCGGCAGACTGCAGGCGGCGGCATTGTTCGGCGGCTATAGTGGCGCCTATAAGTTTCCGTGTTGCACTGTCCTTCTCGATCCCGTCGAACAACCGATGCATCCAGTCAGGGACGTCGGCACCGCACATGCCGCAGAACCGGACAGCTCCGTCGAAGTTTGAGACCGGCATAATGCCAGGCACGATTGGCACTTCGATTCCTGCCGCGCGCACTTTGTCGAGCCAGCGTAGATAGACATCGGGATCGAAGAACACCTGAGTAATCGCGCGCGCCGCGCCCGCGTCTATTTTTCGTTTGAGATAGTCAATGTCAGCGTCGGGGCTTGTCGCATCGACATGAACCTCCGGATAGGCCGCGACACTGATTTCGAAATCCGCCACGCGCTTGAGACCGGCGACCAACTCCGCGGCGTTGGCATACCCATCTTTGTGCGGTGTGAATGACGGATCGTTTTGCGGTGGATCGCCCCGTAGTGCCACGATGTGCCGAACCCCTGCTGACCAATAACCCTCGGCGACTTCGTCAATCTCCGCGCGGCTCGCACCGACGCAGGTTAGGTGCGCCGCAGGTACCAACTCGGTGTCCTTAAGGAGCCTCACAACGGTTGCATGGGTGCGCTCGCGGGTGGTTCCGCCCGCCCCATAGGTAACGGAAACAAAACGCGGGCCGAGCGGCTCAAGCCGCTTGATCGAGTCCCATAGGATTTCGCTCATCTTTTCGGTCTTGGGTGGAAAGAATTCGAACGAGACCTGCGGCGGTGCGCTAGTGTTTTCGTCGGTGATCAGGCCGGCGCGACATCCGCTCATGAAACGTGTACCTCTGCTGCCATTGGCTTATTGGCGTGCCAGACCGTGACTGTCAGTGGGTCGCCATCCAAGTGAACGGGCTCGCCCGTCGCAAGACCAGTCGCCCGCATCCAACCGGCGATTTCAGCAGCCGGAAAACCGAGGCGGCGATGCGCATGTTCCTCGCGCAGCACTTCGACGTCATGCGGCGCAAAATCTGCGACCACCATCATGCCGCCAGGCCGCAGGACACGTTCGCCTTCGGCGAGCGCACCGGCCGGTTCGTCAGCAAAATGCAGCACCTGGTGATAGGTCACGACGTCAACGGATGCCTCAGGGAAGGGCAAGCTATGCATATCAGCGTGTCGCACGCGGCAATGCTTGAGATTGGCCCGGTCGATATTGGCCCGTGCTAGCCCAAGCATTTCGTGGGACAGATCGACGCCGATCGCTTCCTGCGCGCGGGGCCCAAGCAGTTCCAAAATCCGGCCAGCGCCGGTGCCGACATCTACCAACGTCCCGATGGCGCGGTCCTCGAGCAGGCTTTCCATAACAGATTCAACGTTGGATTCAGGCACATGCATGCGCCGCACTTCGTTCCAACGCTCCGCATTGGCCCGAAAATAGGCGTTCGCCGCGTCGGCCCGGTGGCGGCGCACGGCATCGAGCCGAGCAAGGTCGCCGTCGGCATCATTAGGCAATAAGTCGACGATGCGCGCGGACAGCTCACCAGCATCTCCGTCCCCGGCCAGGCGGCAGAACACCCACGAGCCCTCACGGAACCTTTCAATAAGCCCGGCGGCGTCCAGAAGCTTGAGGTGCCGCGAAACCCGAGGCTGGCTTTGACCCAGAATCTGAGTCAACTCGCTCACAGTGAGTTCGGCCCGCGAAAGAAGCCCCAAAATACGTAGACGGGTCGGTTCTCCCGCAGCGCGTAGGCCACCCAGCAGGATATCGATAGAAACTGCCATGTCTTAGATATAAAGATATGTTTATGTTTGTCAAAGTTTTTGTCCGCCACATGTTCCGGCTCCTTGTGGCTCAGTGAAAACTACACACTACATAAGCGATAAAAGGTGAGGTGATAAGGCAACACTGGTGGCCTGAAAGCCTCATGATCCCCACCCGTTTACTGGTTTTGGCTGGGCCCGTGTGCTAGTCAAGGGTTCGGGGTGACGACCGGTTTGGCCATGTCCTAGTTTGTCTCGGCGTGGTTATCAGATGTGGCTCATGTTCTAAGATTAAGTGGTTTGTTTTTCGGGAATAGGTCTGAGCTTTGAACCCATTGTC
>JAPKDI010000350.1 GCA_026421105.1 Alphaproteobacteria bacterium
TTCCCCCAATTGAATCGAGTGTCTTTGTCATCCACTGCGTGAGACCATCTGAAGACTGAAGGTCATTGAACCGGATGTTGATGCGTGCGCGCGCCTCGCTGGGGATCACGTTGGTGGCCGGGTTGCCCACGTCGATCGTCGTCACTTCCAGGTTAGATGGCTGAAAGTGATCGGTGCCTTCGTCCAACGGCTCGGCCATCAGGGCCGCTAGCATTTTTATCAGGCGACCGACCGGGTTGTCAGCGAGGTGGGGATAGGCGACGTGTCCCTGCGTGCCTTGCACGACAATATCTGCGGTCACTGATCCGCGGCGCCCGATCTTGATCATTTCGCCAAGGCGGTTTGGGTTTGTCGGCTCGCCGACGATACAGGCGTCAATCGTCTCGCCGCTGTCCTTCATCCATTCGAGGACCTTTTTGGTTCCGTTGATGGCAGGCCCCTCTTCGTCCCCGGTGATCAAGAGGCTGAGCGAACCGTTGGGCCCACCTTCGGCAAGCCGCCGCGAACACGCGGCGACGAAAGCCGCAACGGCACTCTTCATGTCGGAGGCGCCGCGCCCGAAAAGTTTTCCATCTTCTATTTGTCCGCTGAACGGATCTACCGTCCATGCCGTTCTGTCTCCGACCGGGACCACATCGGTGTGGCCGGCAAAGCAGAGGTTGGGTTGTTGCGTACCCCAGCGGGCGTAGAGGTTTTGCACCTCGTCGGTGCCGTCACCACCAAAGACCAGGCGGTGACACTTGAACTCGAGGTCCTCGAGGGACGATTGCAACACATCTAACGTCCCGCCGTCGGCGGGCGTCACGCTGTTGCAGCGGATCATGTCCTGCGCCAGCGTAACCGGATCTATTTGAGTGCCCATAGGGTCGTCAGACCGGCGTTAGTCTCGCAAGAGTTCGTTGACCGAGGTCTTTGCGCGCGTCTGCTCGTCGACGCGCTTCACAATTACGGCGCAGTACAACGACGGCCCTGGGGTGCCATCTGGCAAAGCTTTTCCAGGCAGCGTGCCGGGAACCACGACGGAGTAGGCCGGCACACGGCCAACGATGACCTCTCCGGTCGCGCGGTCAACGATCTTTGTGCTGGCACCGAGGTAAACGCCCATCGATAAGACTGCGCCCTCTTCGACAAGAACACCCTCGGCCACTTCAGATCGCGCGCCAATGAAACAGTTGTCTTCGATCACCACTGGATTTGCCTGAAGCGGTTCAAGGACGCCACCGATGCCGGCGCCACCGGAGATATGACAATTTTTCCCAATCTGGGCGCAGCTGCCGACGGTTGCCCAGGTATCGACCATGGTGCCGTCACCAACATAGGCACCGAGGTTGACGAACGACGGCATCAGAACAACGCCTTTGCCGATATAGGCCGAGCGCCGGACAACGCAATTTGGCACTGCCCGGAACCCAGCAGTGGCAAAACGTTGCGCGTCCCACCCATCAAACTTGGAGGCAACTTTATCAAACCAGGTTCCATCAAGACCCGGCCCGCCTGCGATGGGCGTCATGTCGTTCAGCCGAAAAGAGAGGAGAACTGCTTTCTTGAGCCACTGATCCACATGCCACGTGCCATTCTTTTTGCTCGCGACCCGCATCTCGCCGCGGTCAAGGTTGTCGAGCGCGAGGTCAACCGCCTCGCGGATGGGGCCTTGCGTCGACACGCTGATGTCGTCGCGCGCTTCCCAAGCATCATTGATGGTCTGTTCGAGTGACTGGTTCATGACATTTCCCGTCTAGGTGCGCGGCGAAAATAGCTTGGTGGTAACCGGAGTCAACTTGTCACCAGCCTGCCGTCACATAACCAACCCGCAAGATCGCTGATCACGTAGTCTACCTCAACCGTCGCTGCGCCGTCGGTTTGCGCGACCAGCACCGTGGTCATGCCGCGCGATTTGGCAGGCGCTAGGTTACGCGCCATATCCTCCACGAAGACGGTTTCGTGCGGGACCAATTCAAAGTCACTAACAATACGATCGTAAGGTTCCGGCTTTGGTTTGGGCACGTAACCGGCCCGCACGATATCAAACACGTCATCAAATAGGTCC
>JAPKDI010000024.1 GCA_026421105.1 Alphaproteobacteria bacterium
GTCGGTGAGGTGGCGCGGCGTCTCGGCCGACCTGATCGTTCGGCCGCGACCCATCTTGTCCGCGGGCTTCTACTCGGCCTCTTTCTTATTGTCTTGGGCGGCGGCGGTGGTGTGCTCGTTGCCGTGGTAGCCGCGGCTATCCCGTTCGGCTGGGCGGTATCTCTGGTGACGATCCTCGTCGTAATTGATCAGCGCACTATCTTCGCAGCCCTCGGGCGTAGCACGGGTGCAGCCCGCGATGACACCGCCCGTCGCCAATCCGTCGAAAGCGCTGTCCTGCGCTATGCCGAGGGCGTCGTGGCTCTTGCGTTTTGGTATGTCTTGCTCGGCCTTGCTGGCATGTTGATCTATCGCTTGCTTCTTGTTGCGGCGTTGCTGTTCGAACGCCCCGGCGCGGACGATCGCGGGTTGGGGTTCGTGTGCGTGCGGTTGCACGAAGCGGCGGGCTGGATACCGCTCCGGCTCGCCGGTCTGTTGCTCTCCTTCGCGGCGGCGTTCATCCCCGGTGCCGGCTTACCACGCGCATTGGCCACTATATTCGGCCACACCCCAGGACGCCGGTCGCGCAGTGCCGCTTGGCCAGTCGCCGCAACCGCTGGCGCGTTGGGAATAGCCCTCGTTGGTCCGCGGCATCTCGATGGGGCTGATCGGGGCGTGACGCCGTGGATAGAACCAGTGGGCGCGCGCGCTCAAGTAACGCCGAACGATGCGCGGCGCGCTTACTATCTCCTGATTGTCGCGTGCGTGCTGAGCGCGCTCTTAGTCTTGCTAGTCGCGATGGTCGAGTTAGCCGGCGGTGCCACTTAATCGCGGGTGCGGAGCAAGGTATCCAGCGCGCCACTCAAGTCGTCGGCTCCACGATTGTCGATGCAGTTCTTGCAGGCGATGTCTTCGGGTCAAATTTCGCGGCGATAATACTGGCGGTTCAAACTCTCTCGCACATCAATGCCGGCCCCCTCAAGCGAGGCGCCGACAAATAGTCTTTTTGATTTGGAATGAGCTTAGAAGTCTGCGCGAAATTTCGTGGTTGTCCCCGCTTCGATGCTAACGCTAATCGGACCCGCTGCGTTGCCCCCATCTGCTCTCAACTTCACCTTGTTGAGCAACACCGCGTCGACAGCGCGGTAGGTCATGAACACCAGCACAGCTTCAGACGTTTGCACGCCGAATAGCAGGCCGAAGCTATCTGTCCCCGTCGTGTAAAACACAGGGGCACTCTAGCTATAAAGTTGGCGCGTCATCTGCACCCCAGTACCGCCTTCGCCACCAGTAAAAAGCCGGCCTTTAGCACTCGGGGAATGACCTAGGCGCTATGGGTACGACGCATCAGGGATGGCATCGATCCCATATCCGGCTCGACCCGGAAGGCAATCACCGTCAGTTCTGCTTTGTCGACAAGGTTAGGGGTTCGGCTGGGTGCCGCTGGTGCGCTGCGCTGCCGGCAAACAGAGCCGCAGAAAGGAATATCAATGCACGGGTTATTCTTGGCGCTCTCATCGTTATCTCCTAAAGCCGAACCGGTATCATCGAGCACCTCTATGCTGGTTTTACGGCCCCCGAATCGCACCCCGGATAAGTGGTCCTCGGATGGCCCCACCACCCTTCGTTGCCGCTGCGCGGGCACGGCGATAGGCTCCGCCGAGATATGGTCGATGAACCCAACAGCATGGCGCCGGCAAAATTAAGCGGTCTCGCCTCGTCCGCGATCGAAGGCGGGCGCCTGCGCTTGCAAACCCTGGTGCTGATTCGGTGGATCGCTCTATTGGGACAGGCTTTGGCAATTGTTGTCGTGAAGTTCGGCCTGGGTTTTGATATGGCCTTTGTGCCCGCCCTTTTGGTCGTTGCCGTTTCAATTGGGCTGAACACGGTCTTGACCCTGCGCTACGCGCCCACCACCCGGCTCAGCGATCTCCAAGCCGCGCTCTACCTCGCCTACGACACACTCCAACTGGCAATCTTGCTCTACCTGACCGGCGGTATCGAGAATCCGTTTTCGATGCTGATGCTGGTTCCGGTCACCGTCTCGGCAACGGTTCTCAGTTTGCGCAGCACCGTTCTTCTAGGCGTCCTAAGCCTCGCATGTCTCAGCATCGTGACCATCAATCATCAAGCCCTGCCATGGCACGGTGATGGTCTGGCTCTGCCGGGCTTGTATGTCGCAGGGATCTGGATTGCGCTGGTCCTTGGGATGGGGTTCATCACCGTCTATGCCTGGCGCGTCGCCGCTGAGGCACGCCGGATGTCTGATGCGCTTGGTGAAATCCAGTTGGCGCTGGCCCGCGAGCAGCAACTCTCTTCCTTAGGTGGCCTTGCCGCGGCGGCGGCGCACGAACTGGGCACGCCGCTCTCAACGATCACGCTTGTGGCGCGCGAAATGCGACGCGAGGCCGAAGACGGTACGGCACTTGCCGATGATATGGACCTGCTCTTGCGCGAGACCGAACGCTGTCGCGAGATCCTCGCTGAACTATCGCGCGACCCACGCCGCGAAGGCGGGTCTCCCTTCGAACAATTGGCGCTGCCTGCGTTAGTCGACTCTATCGCCGCACCGCTGCGTAAGGCCACTTCATCAATCGAGATTACCGAGTGTATCGCATCGGGGCTAACGATGCCGATCGTTCGCACGAGCCCAGAAATCCGCCATGGTTTGAGCAACGTAATTGAAAACGCGACCGACTTCGCAGCCACTCGTGTCGATGTCACGATCACGGTCTCGCCCAACATTGTGGCACTGGTGATTGCCGACGACGGGCCGGGGTTCGCGCACACCGTGCTGGGCGACTTGGGTGAGCCTTATGTCTCGACGCGCCGCGCCGACGGCGGAATGGGCCTTGGTCTCTTTATCGCCAAAACGCTGCTTGAGCGCACTGGTGCGCAGGTGACATTTCATAACGCCGTATCGGGCGGCGCCAAGGTTGCGATTCGATGGCCGCGTGACATACTTAGCGCCACGGAAATGGCCCCATGACCAACACCCTGCCTCTGCAAACCGCGACAGACCGACGCCTACTCATCGTCGATGATGATCCCATATTCCGCGATCGTCTTGCGCGTGCCATGGAAAAGCGCGGCTTCGTTGTCGCCACCGCGGCCAACGAAGAGGGTGCCGCCGAAGCGATCACCCAACACCAACCCACGCATGCCGTGCTCGACCTACGCCTTGAAAAAGGATTTGGTCTCGACATTGTGCCGATGGTCCGGGCGCAAAACCCCGACGCGCGGATTGTCATTCTTACGGGCTACGGCAACATCGCCACGGCCGTCGCCGCTGTCAAAGCGGGCGCGGTCGACTACCTCGCCAAGCCCGCCGATGCCGATGAGATCGAAGATGCCCTGCTCGCCGCCGGTGGCGACAAGCCACCGCCGCCAGAGCAGCCCATGACACCTGACCGCGTGCGGTGGGAGCACATCCAACGCATATACGAGCTATGCGATCGCAACGTTTCTGAAACCGCGCGGCGGCTGAACATGCACCGCCGCACCCTCCAACGCATTCTGGCCAAGCGCTCACCGCATTAATCGGCGGCGAAATATGCTTGAATTAGTGGAACTTAGCGGGACTCGCCGGTATAACCCGTGAGCAGGATGACCGACCAAAACAGGCTTGCACGGCAGGTTGCCGCCCTTGCAGACGCCCACGTTCTCGTGGTCGGTGACCTGATGCTCGACCGCTTCGTATCGGGCAGTGTCGACCGGATTTCCCCTGAAGCTCCCATCCCCGTGTTTCAAATCAAAGACCAGCACCCGATGCCGGGTGGCGCTGGCAATGTGGCGGCCAACGTGGTGGCCCTCGGCGGCACAGCCACGCTGATTGGTGTCACCGGCGATGATGAAGCCGGCCAGATCCTCACAAGTCTGCTTGGCGATCAGCCGGGGCTTGTGGCGAGCACCGTTGTCGATGCAACACGCCCGACCAGTGTGAAAACCCGCTACGTTGCCCAGGGCCAACAAGTCCTGCGGGCTGATAGCGAAGAACGCCACGCCATCGGTGCGGATGTCGCCGTGCAACTTCTCCAGATGATCGACGCTTCCTTGCCTGAAGTTGGCGCGCTTGTTCTGTCGGACTACGGCAAAGGTGTTCTTACGCCTGATATATTACGCCAGATCATCGACAAGGCCGCAGCGCGGAACATCTCCGTGGTGGTTGACCCGTATGGCCGCGACTTTGCCCGCTACAAGCAGGCCGGTTACGTCTCGCCCAACCGCGCAGAACTCGCCGAAGCCAGTGGCGTTCTCGCCGACACGACCGAACAAATCTTAGCGGCCGCACAACAGGTGATGGATTTATCCGGCGTCGCGTCGATGTTGGTCACGCGCAGTGAAGATGGCATGTCGTTAATCACACACGACGGCATCGCCACGCACTTCTCGGCCGAGGCGCGCGAGGTCTATGACGTTTCCGGTGCAGGGGACACGGTTGTTGCCGCGTTCGCTGCGGCATTGGCTGTCGGCGGCACGCCAACTGCTGCAGCCGCGCTGGCTAATACCGCTGCCAGCATCGTGGTCACCAAGGCTGGCACCGCGACGGTCTCGGCCGCTGAGCTTATGGCCCATACCCATGAGGCCGACCTCAAGGCCAGCGACGCCAAAGTTCGCCCACTCGATGAAGCGTTGCGCGTTGTTGCAGGGTGGCGGGAACGCGGCTTGCGTGTGGGTTTCACCAACGGCGCATTTGATTTGCTGCATCCCGGGCACATCGCGTCTTTGTCGCAGGCCAAAAGCCATTGTGACCGCCTTGTGGTGGCGCTTAACAGCGACGCCTCGGTACGTGGGCTCAAAGGGCCGAGCCGGCCGATCCAAAACGAAACCGCCCGCGCAATGGTGTTGGGTGCGATGGGTCAAGTAGACCTTGTCGTCGCTTTCGAGGACGAAACCCCTCTTTCATTGATCAAAGAAATCCGGCCCGATGTCCTGGTGAAGGGCGGTGATTACAGTCTCGATGAAGTCGTTGGTGCCGATATCGTCCAGGCCTATGGGGGCACCGTGCTTCTGGCTGACTACATTGATGGCCACAGCACCACACGTACCGTGTCTCGGATGGTGAGCTAACTTATGATCGTAGTCACCGGCGGCGCCGGCTTTATTGGATCAAACGTGGTTGCCGCGCTCGCCGCCAAAGGTGATCGCGAGGTCGTTATTTGTGATGTCTTCGGCAACAACGACAAATGGCTGAATGTCGCGAAGCATGAACTCGCAGGGGTGATCTCGCCGCCTGACCTAATAGACTTTCTCAATTCCAAAAGCTTCCAGATGGAAGCCATCATTCACTTGGGCGCGGTGACAGATACCACCGAGACCGATGTTGACCTCATTTTGCACAACAATTTCAAGTTCTCACTCACGCTGTGGGACTGGTGTGCGCGGAACAAGGCCGCGTTCATTTATGCCTCATCGGCGGCGACTTATGGTGATGGTAGCCAGGGTTTCGAAGATGGCGACAGTGCGTCGGAGCTTTCACGCCTTCGGCCGCTCAACCCCTACGGCTGGAGCAAGCACCTTTTCGATCGTCGCGTTGCACGGATCATGGCGGGACGGCTCCCTGCTCCCGAAAAATGGGCGGGGCTGAAGTTCTTCAACGTTTTCGGCCCCAACGAGTACCACAAGGGCCGCATGTCATCGGTCGCGCTGCAGGTCCACAATAGTATTTTGACCGGGGAACCGGTGCGGCTGTTTCGCTCGCATAACCCTGACTACGAAGACGGTGGGCAGATGCGCGATTTTATTTATGTGGAAGACTGTGTCGCCGCGATAGAATGGATTCTCGACCAAGACGCGATGACGGGGCTTTATAACTTGGGCACCGGCGAGGCGCGCAGCTTTATCGATATGGCCTCCGCCGTCGCGGACGCGATGGGGGAGGAGCTAAACGTCGACTGGGTCGACACCCCGGCCGACCTGCGCGACAAATACCAATACTTCACCGAAGCCAAGATGGATCGCTTACGAGAAGCGGGTTTCTGCCGCACCTTCACGTCACTCGAAGATGGCGTAAAGCGCTACGTCCAGCAATTCCTTTCCAAGTCCGATCCGTACCGTTAAGGCGTTTACCAGGTCTTCACCGGCGGCGACTTGACCTCTACCTGAACAGATTCTTCCAACGCCTCGGACCAATGCGGCACCCCTTTGGGGTGAAACCACGTATCGCCCGGGTTGGCGATGGCTTCTTCGCCGCCGATCCACAGCTTGAGTTTGCCAGACACCAAGTGACAAGACGTCTCGTGGTCGTCGTGCTGGTGGATTGGGTCGCGCATGCCCTTGGGTCGGGTAATTGACAGCATCAACATGCTGTTGCTCTTCATCACCACTTTGACCTCAACGGGATTGTCGAGCGTTTGCCCCTCGACCTTTTCGATCATATCGATCGGTGCGTCGCCGCCCGGCATGAAGGTGCGGTTGAAGTTGTCGATTGTGCTCGGCATGACTAAGCCTCCATTTTATGGCGCACCACTTCGATGCGCTCGTCGATTTCGGTCTCGATCAACGTGCCTTGTTCCACGAGCACGGCACGTATTGCCAGCAACCAACTTTCGGCATAACTGCGGCTCGAATCTTCGTGCTCGGCATAGAATTCTACCGCGCGTTTATGCAGCGCCGAATTGTAGGGCCCGGTGGCCTGTCCTGTTATCAGCGACAAGATCGCATCTACGCGTTTGTCGAACCACGTCGGTTCGCCGTCAGTACGATCAGTCGGTCGCGGGACGTTGAGATTATCGTTGGTCGCGCCGGTCACTCCGCTGCCGCCTGGGCAGCCGCAGGTACCAGCCGCGACAGCACCTCATCAGTTGTCATCACATCAACGAAACCAAAGACGTTACTCAGCGCAGAATTATGGTGGTTGTCGTCGTGCGCCGCGTTGGCGTCCGAGACCATGATGGTTTTATAGTTCAGCATCATCCCATCTCGCGCGGTTGATTCGCAGCACACATTGGTTTCCGTGCCCGTTATCACGATGGTGTCGATCCCGCGTGCCTGCAAATCAGCATGTAGGGTCGAGGCATCGGCGATGAACGGGCTAAACCGGTCTTTCTCTACAGTCAGATCACCCGGTTTGACTACGAGATGGGGATGCAAAGCGTGGCCCCATCCGCCCGGGCCCAGCCCGCTCAGCAAGCGCTCGCGCACGGGCGGCGAACAAAACTCGTGAAACATTGTGGACCAAGATTTGGTCGTCTCTTCGGTAAATGTTGTGATAATCCATACAACGGTGCCCCCTGACGTGCGCACTCCGTCGGCCAACTGGTTCACTGCCGGCACGATATCATTCGTGTTCTGCCCGCCAGACGTTTCGGGATCACAAAAAAAGCCCTGCACGTCGACCACAATTAGCGCGGTGCGCCTGGCTTCTAGTGTCTCAAAAATGTGGTCCCGCCCACCGCGGCGCTTCTTCATGCGCTCGACAAGGCCAGGAAACAATGTCGTGTCGTGCATCGCTTAGTCCTCCTAGGCTCTTAACCTAACCCGAAGCCAATGGCGGTGAAACCTAAGCGCCCGCGAGCACGGCGAACCGTGGTTGCCCGCCCGCGTCGACAATCCGGCCCGCCGTGGGTCCAGCGAAATGCGCCGCCAAGACAATCGCGGCCCCGCCGGCATGTTCAGCGATAAATGCGCGCCGCGTTGCGGTTGATTGCTCGGGGTCGAGACAAAAATTCGTCTGCCACTCCGGCTCGGCGATCAGTACCGGGTGGTGCAGCATGTCACCGGTAAAAAATACCTCGTGCCCGCCGGACTGCAAGTGCACGCAATAATGCCCTGGGGTGTGACCAGGTGTTGGCACCAACGACAACCCATCGCCGATCGCGTAATCCATCGTTACGATCTCGGCCAGCCCGGCTTCGACAATCGGGAAGACGGAGTCAGCCAAACTGGTATAGCCAAACTCCCCGGGCTTCACGTTGTTGTAGTGATCGTAGTCATCCTTGGAAAAAATGTAGCGCGCGTTCGGAAACGTCGGCACCCATTGTCCGTTCTCTAGCTTGGTGTTCCAGCCGACATGGTCGGCATGCAGATGCGTACACATAACGTAATCGACCTCTTCAGCCGTAATTCCCATGGCATAAAGGTTGTCGATGTAGGGCCTATTTTGCATATGCCAAAACGGTAGCGCGGCACGATCCTTATGGTTGCCAATACAGGTGTCTATCAAAATAGTTTTACCCTGCGCTTGTACGACATAGGTATGAAAGCTGAACGGCATCACCAGGCCGTCTGCGGTTTGTTCAACAAAGTGAGGTGCCAGCCAATCGGCATGGCCAGCCAAAACGCCGGGGTCAAATGCTTTGAAGGCAAACTCCGGCCTAAACGGCTCCACAACTTCAACCAGTTTACGCACTGTGTAGTCGCCAAATTGTTGTGGCCTCATGTCGTGTCTCCCCGGTTGTCGTTTCGGGCGGGCAAGCGCGTGTTGGAAAAAACAGACTCGCCGACGAGCCAGCGCGTAGCTACTCCATCATCCTCCAAAGCGACGGTCATCGCAGTGGTCAATGCCAGTTGGCCCGCCGCCGCATCAGGGCCGTGCCTCAAGCCACGGCCTGAGGCATTCATGAAGCTACCCTGATGAACACGGATTGCCTCGTCAGGGAACGTCTCATCGGTCATACCGGCAAGCCTAGGCGGTCTTGGGTGCCAGTCCCAATAAGCGAGCATCGCGTGGATTAGGCGTAGAAATCTAGGCCGACATCGAGCGCCGGAGCGCTGTGCGTCAACCAACCCAACGAAATCACATCCACACCAGTGGCCGCAACGGCCAGCAGCGCCTCCGGTCGGATACCTCCGGAAGCTTCGGTGGTCAGGCGGCCCGCTACGCTAGCTACCGCCGTGCGTAGTTGGTCGGGTGACATATTGTCCAAGAGGACGGCGTCAGCGTCGGTTGCCAACAACTCACCTAGTTGTGCCTGGGTATCGACCTCGACCTGGATCTTGACCAAATGCCCAACTTGCGCCCGCACCCGCGCCACCGTTGCGGTAATCCCGCCACCGGCGACGAGATGATTATCTTTGATCAAGACAGCATCGTGCAGGCCAAAACGGTGGTTGCGTCCGCCGCCCATCCGCACCGCATATTTTTCGAGATGCCGCAGCCCCGGCGTGGTCTTGCGCGTGCAGGCGATGTTCGCCTTGGTTCCGGCAACGGCGGCTACTGCGGTTTGCGTTGCAGTGGCAATACCGCACAGCCGCCCAAGAAAGTTTAGTGCGGTCCGTTCGGCACCTAGTAGAGCGCGTGCGCGGCCCTCTATTCGCGCCAACACGGCCCCGGTTTTTATGGCTGCGCCGTCCGCAACAGCTCTGGTCACCACCGCACCGGGGTCCATCATGTGAAACGCGCACGTTGCGACATCAATCCCCGCCAAACAGCCGGCCTTGCGCGCAACAATTTCGGCCACCGCCGTGGCGTCGTCAGGAATGGCCGCATCGCTGGTGAGATCTCCCGCTGTGCCTAAGTCTTCTGCCAGCGCGGCGCGCACGGTAGGCAGATACATCGTGGCCGGAAGCGAGGACATTGCTATTAACCGATCTCCAACATGCGCGTGACCGCATTGCGTGCTCGCGCGGCGATCTCTGGATCGACGGTCACTGCCGGTTGCAACGTCTCTAGGGCTTGTTGAATGTTCTCCAACGTAATGCGCTTCATGTGGGGACACAGGTTGCACGGCCGAATAAAGTTCACGTCGGGCAGTTCTGCCGCGATGTTGTCGCTCATTGAGCACTCGGTCACCATCAGCACTTGGGACGGTCGCTTGTCTTCGACATAGCCAATCATCTGCGACGTGGAACCGACGAAGTCCGAGGCGCCCAACACGTCCGGCGGACACTCGGGGTGTGCAATCACCACAAGCCCTTCGTGATCCCGTCGGTAGCCCTCGATCTCTTCGCGGCTAAAGCGCTCATGTACTTCGCAATGGCCCTGCCAAAGGATAATTTCGACGTCAGTTTGCGCTGCGACATAGCGCCCGAGGTATTCGTCGGGCAAAAAGATGACGCGGTCGACGCCGAGGGATTCCACCACCTTCACGGCGTTGCCCGAGGTGCAGCAAATGTCCGATTCCGCTTTCACGTCTGCCGACGTGTTGACGTAGGTCACTACCGGGACGCCCGGGTGTTTTTCGCGCAACTTGCGCACGTCCTCACCGGTTAAAGATTCCGCTAAGGAACACCCAGCGCGCAGGTCGGGCATCAAAACTGTTTTCTCGGGGTTCAGAATCTTCGCGGTCTCTGCCATGAAGTGTACGCCGGCCAAAACAATCACGTCGGCATCAGTTTTGGTCGCTTCGCGGGCAAGCGCCAGTGAATCACCGACGATATCGGCCACGCAGTGGTAAATCTCCGGCGTCATATAGTTATGCGCCAGGATCACCGCATTGCGCTCTTTTTTGAGGCGATTGATGGTTGCAACATAAGGTGCGTGAACGCCCCACTCGATCTCGGGAATCACGCTTCGCACGCGCTCGTAGTGCGGTGCGGTTAAGGCTCGAATCTCGTCGGTAAAGGCTAAGGCCGCCGTCATGATTTTCTAGCTCTGTTTAATTGACGTGATGGTCGTCGCGCAGCGCCAATCGTTGTGCGCATTTTATGGCTCTTTTCTCTATAGGTGTAGATATAGCTTGGGCGGCCGCATTTCCAACCCTGATGCGTATCGAAAGATCATCAGGTGAGCGGCTCACTTCCATGAATCGTTCATTGCCGGTGGGAGCCTAGTCAGCAGGTGTCCTTGGGCTACGCCGTTTTGGCGGTGCGCCAACTTTCGCTAGACTTCGGCATGGCTCCGACAATCATCGAAGGATCCGACGGCGTTGCGCGCTGTTTTTGGGCCGCGGGCACGCCGGCATATGGGCGCTACCATGACGAGGAGTGGGGCCGACCGACA